>JADKAC010000001.1:0-300000 GCA_016715425.1 Bacteroidota bacterium | reverse complement strand
TCAAAATCTAAAAAATGAATTGGAAATTGAAGTCCATTTATAAAAGATTGAATTTCCGGCTTATCAATTATTTCTGTATTAGTGATATGTGCATCATATATTTTTTTCTGATTTTCTGATAGAATATTCGGATCAATATCTGATAAGTTAAACATACCTTTTTCCAAATAAATATCTGCCTTCGCTCCTATTCTTGGAATTGTATAAATTGTATCTTGCTCAGGAAAATCTTTCCAGCATATATATAAATAAGGACAATCATACGGAGTACTACAATGGCTGCCAATTGGAATAACAGGCACTTTTTCTAACTTACCTGTTGCAACTAATTCAAAAATATTTTGCTGAATTGAATCTTGTAAATTTTTTACAACTTGTGTTTGATCTGAAATGGTAAATAATTGTTTTATATCAAGAGCTCCATTTTTTATATACTCCTTATTTAAATGTACAATTGCAGCTCGTGTAATTTTTAATCCTAATGCAGAAAGCACATAATATTGAAATGCTAAATCTTCCCGATGCTCATCTTTCACACTATTAGTTGCCTTCACTTCCCAAATCATCCAGCCCTTTCCATCGGGAATCAAAATATCCACCTTGCATAATAATTTCGGATTCTGTTTTGTGAGAAATGTTGCTTCAAAAATTGCTCTGTGCTTATTTAATAATTCCAATGTTTTATCCGCAAGCTTCCAGGGAGATTGATCAGGAAAAAGATTCATATCAATACCATCACTTACTAATGAATGTGCAAGCTTTCCGATATCCGTTCCCGCTTGCATAACAGCTTCGGCACCTTCCGAATATTCAGCTTCCACTTTATTCCACCAGTTATGAAAAGCAAGTTCACATTTTACTCCAAGTAAGTAACCTGATTTAGTAATATAACTGCGCTTATTTGCCATAATAAAATTGATAGCTTATTTACAAATACATTTATTTGAAGGTAACAATATTCGGATCATTAAATTTATATCTACCCGTATTTATAGTGCCGGTTTTAGGTATCTTAAACCATGGACTTGTACTATTATTTTTACTATCCAGCACATGAATTGATTGAGCCGGTGTGTAACCTTCAGCCAATAAATAGATATATTCTTTCGAACTATTGAATGCTCTATCAATAACAATCACGGCATGACCCGGACTACCGGGATTTAAAATTATATCGCCAATTGGCAATGCATTGCTTCTTGACTTTTTATTTAACTGATGCGATAATGAAATGGTACCGGCATACATATAAATTACATCCAGATATTTTCTAAAGCTCGCATAACTTTTATCCGATGCACCTGATTGTCGAAAACTCACCGAATTACCATTTACAACAGGTCGCATTCCTTTCGCATAATCTAGCCATTTAAAATTATCACCACTGGTAAACTCAAATTGTATTTCATCCGACTTACCATTTGCAAATAAATGTTCAGCTCTTAATCGAATCACCGCATCTGCACATTGTTGTAAATCTTTAGTGCCGATATCATAATTAATAATTGCTATATGACTTGATTGATTTGAAATAGGATTCCCTTTATAATCTAAAATTTTTGAATTATGCGCCTTCAACTCCAGATGTTGTAAATAATATTCCCAAGTACCCTGCGAATATGTTTCTCTTGAATAACCCGAAGGCGTTGCGATTCTTTCAATTAATGTATCTCCACTATTAATAACATTAATCACCACATCATTATGCTTGCAAGCGAGTAAGGTGATGGTGAGGAGAAAGAAGAGGGGGATGTTGGGGAGTGAGGGCATTGGAATGTAAATTATTAATGATTAGGAATAATACCAAATATGAAAGTATATAAACGTCTAAAAAAATCTATCAAATCGCTAAAAAATATCAAACAGAGTTCTTTATTTGAATTAACTATCAAAAAGCAAGATTCATAAACCCCTCAATCACTTCATCAGTTTCTTCTTTATTCAACCCTTTATCCCATTGAAAAACCAAATGATCCCAATCCAATCTTTCTTCGTATTTCTCAAGTAATGTTAATGAAAGTAATGGTGAAGTTTTATTACTAAATCGAAATGGATTTCTCAATTTACTTGGCCTTCCCCATGGCGTATTTAAACTATTGCTAAGACCTTCAAAATCAATATAGTTTTCAAACTTCTTTATTCGCTGCGGTGTCCATTCAACTCCTTCATTTGAACTAAAAAATTCCCAATTGAGATTGTCCCTATATTTATTAATTATTGCATCTGTCCAAGGTAGCTCCATATTATAAGAGAATCCATTCCAATTTATCCATTCATAATAATCATCCAGCAAACCATTATACCAAAATTTAGCTCCTATCATCTGAATACTTAGTGCACTCCAACTCCATTTTTCTATATGTTCATTAACAAGTTCTTTAGTCCAGGGCAGAGAATCATTAATTGAAAGCCCGCCACTTGATAGTGGTTTATGATTGCGCCCCCATAATAGCTTATCAGAATATTTTCTTAATTGTTCATTTGTGAATGGGTATCCACTTGAAATGCTCCTAATAAAATAATCCGGGTGCCGAAGAAATAAACTGATTAATTTTTTCTGCAATGTTTTCATAGATCACAATTGTTATATAATCTAAAATAGTGCTTTTACTAATATGTACAATTTTATCTGGTTAAATATTTATGCGGATAATACCATCATATCAGAAAAATACAGTCCGGTCAAAGAAAGTCAATAAACCAAACAAACAAATAAATATTTAGGATTAAAAATTCTCCAACACCTATGTGTGGCTATATTGGGAGCTACTGGATTCGAACCACCCCGATAATTATCGGGGTCTGCTGTAAGGTAGATGCTTAATAAATATTTTGTTCTGCAAATTGCAAAAAAAAGACTTCAAAATTTTGAAGTCTAATTTGTGGGAGCTACTGGATTCGAACCACCCCGATAATTATCGGGGTCTGCTGTAAGGTAGATGCTTAATAAATATTTTGTTCTGCAAATTGCAAAAAAAAGACTTCAAAATTTTGAAGTCTAATTTGTGGGAGCTACTGGATTCGAACCACCCCGATAATTATCGGGGTCTGCTGTAAGGTAGATGCTTAATAAATATATTGTTCCGTAAACTGCAAAAAAAAGACTTCAAAATTTTGAAGTCTAATTTGTGGGAGCTACTGGATTCGAACCACCCCGATAATTATCGGGGTCTGCTGTAAGGCAGATGCTTAATAAATATTTTGTTCTGCAAATTGCAAAAAAAACACTTCAAAATTTAAAGTCTAATTTGTGGGAGCTACTGGATTCGAACCACCCCGATAATTATCGGGGTCTGCTGTAAGGCAGATACTTCATTAGTGTTTTATTCTTATTTTCTCAAAAAAAAAAGACTTCAAAATTTGAAGTCTAATTTGTGGGAGCTACTGGATTCGAACCACCCCGATAATTATCGGGGTCTGCTGTAAGGCAGATACTTCATTAGTGTTTTATTCTTATTTTCTCAAAAAAAAAAGACTTCAAAATTTGAAGTCTAATTTGTGGGAGCTACTGGATTCGAACCAGTGACCCTCTGCTTGTAAGGCAGATGCTCTGAACCAACTGAGCTAAGCTCCCTGAAAAGTGAGCGCAAATATAACAAGCAGGCCGCAGTTTGCAAATTTTATACACATAATTCACAATTTTGATGGTGCAGGTCGTTAATGTTCCTACATATCTTTATTTCTGGTTGAGCACTTTTTTTATTCATGCATAAATATCTTAAATACTCTCTCATCGGCGTCGGTGCTTTGCTGGGTTTAATCCTACTGCTCATTATTGCTATTCCCCTCCTTTTCGAAAATAAAATAAAAGCGATTTTTATTAATGAGCTCAATAAAAATTTAGCTACGGAAGTGGTGGTGAATGAAAAAGATATTCATCTCTCCATGTTGCGCAACTGGCCACAATTAGCTTTATCTTTTGAAAATATCGGTATTAAGGAAAGTACTCCCGAGTCTGATAATTTTTTTATTCAGGCCGGTGAATTAAATCTGGTGTTTAATATCAAAGATCTCATCAACAAAAAATACAACATCAATAAATTAGTGATTAAGGATGCGGCAATTATATTATCGGAAGATGCGCAGGGCAATATCAATTATAAATTTTGGAAAACAGATAGCAATAGTACATCTTCAGAATTTGAAATTCAACTAAAAGAAATTCTTCTTAAAAATGTTGACTTTAAATATCTTGATGATAACAATGATATAAATATGTTCTTTACTGTCCAGGATCTTTCGGCAACAGGTAATTTTTATACAGAGGAATTTGATGTGGATACGAAAGGAAAAATATTCTCGCACTTTTTAATTGTAAGTAACGAAACTTATCTGGAAGAACGAGAGGTGACTCTCAATTGCAATTTGGATGTAAATCTGAAAGAACAATTATATGCATTTTCAAAATCAAGTGTTCAAATTAATAACAACACATTTGCAGTGGCCGGTAATTTTAAAATATCGGATGGAGTTACTTATGATTTGCAATTGGATTCAAAAAATGTGAACATTGAAGCATTGCTGATTACCATTCCAAGTAAATACAGAAATAGTTTAAACGGATTGCAAAGCAAGGGAAAACTCAATTTCACTGCAAGTATTAAAGGACCTTTTAATAAGAGATCCATTCCATTAGTAACCGCAAAATTCGATTTAGAAAAAAGCACTATTAATCACGAAAAGTTTGGTGATAAATTAACCGATGTAAAATTTAGTGGCTATTATTCAAATGGCGGTGGGAAAAAAAATACAGCTTCTGAATTAAAACTTCAAAACTTTACAGGAAAATATAAAGGAGAAATTTTATCCGGTTATCTGCATGTAATTAATCTTTCCAATCCAAGTATAGATTGTAATCTGAATGGCACCTTACCTGCTTCTATTTTACTGCCTGCATTTCTGCCGGGTGCAACGGATATTTCAGGTGCTATTGCATTTGACCAGGTGAAATATAAAGGTGACCCCAATAATATTAGTAATGCAAATATTTCCCGCAATCCCCCTTCGGGCAATGTACATTTAAAAAATGTATCTTGTAAATATCAAAATGAGTTGATGCAATTTAATTCTGCGGATATAGCATTGCAAAATCAAAACTTAGTAATCAATAATTTAAATTGTGTGTTGCCGGGTGCAGATATTTCCGGAGAAGTTACAATCAATAATTGGTTATTGTTATTAGCAAAAAATTTTAATGGCAATTTGCTAGGAGTAAACGGTTCTATTTACTCAAAGCAAATTGATATTTATAAACTCAGAAACTATTTTACTCAAAGCTCTTCTACAAATATCTCTGAATCAAATACCACGATTAGCAAACCTGTATGGATGCAAATGAGTGGTATGTTGAATGTGCAATTTGATGAAATGAAATACAAACTCATTGTACTCAACAATGTGAAAACAAATATCAGTTGCAGTGGCTCTATAATCGCTGCAAGAAATATGACGGCAGATATTCAAAATGGCAATGTGCAATTAGCTGCAACATTTCGCTATTTAAACGGTGGTAATTATTTATTGGAGTCTTCGGGGATTTTAAATAATATAGATATCACAGAATTATTTAGAGAGCTTGAAAATTTTGGTCAAACCACACTAACAGATAAAAACATAAAAGGGAAAGCAACAGTATTGGTAGAAAACTTTACCATTGGTTTTACACCACAATTTGAAGTGATTGAAAAAAGTATTTATACACTTGCAAATGTAAAAATTGATAATGGCCAATTGATTAATTATTCTGTATTGGAATCGCTTTCAAAATTTGTAGATATAAAAGAATTACAAGACATTAAATTCGAAACACTGCAAAATCAAATTGAAATAAAAGATCGCACTATTTATATACCTGCCACTTCTATCCGCTCTTCTGCAATGGATTTATATATCAGTGGCACACATACTTTTGATAATGTAATTGACTATCAATTAAAACTGAGTATGGCAGATGTGATGATGAAAAAATTCTTCAAAGGATCAAAATCATCTGATGATTATGAAAAAGCAGAAGGGGGTATTAATGTATATCTTGTAATGAAAGGAACAGTGGAACATCCTGAAATAAATTTCAATAAAAAAGAAGGCAAGAAAAAATTAGAACAAAGTGGATTAGATGAGCCTGATTTTCTGGATATATTTAAACCTGATCAAGTAGAAGAAAAGAAAAAAGAATTAAAAAAAGAATCGCAGAAACAAGCTACCACTCCTATTGATACTATTGAGTATATTGATTGGGAAGATGAATAGTAAATGTTACACATTAAATTAGCAGCACGAATAACTGATGCATGAGCATACCTAATTTTGAGAAACATAACCGATGGAAATATTTGCTGATAACTACAGCCTTCATTTTCGTAACTGCTACATTATTATATACCAATCGCTTAGCAGGAAAAATTGCAGATGAAGAATTACAACGTGTGCAGCAAATTGCGGATGTATATCAATACATCAGCACTGCAGAAAATATAGAAGATTATGGTTTTTTTATTGATCTGATTCAATCCAATAAAACAGTGCCTATCATCTCCACCGATAACAACGGTAACATCATTGATTTTCTGAATTTAGATAGTGTGAAGGCAAGTACAAATCCGCAATATTTAGAAAAAGAATTATTGTCAATGAAAAATTATGCGGATCCAATTCGTTTTAAAATTTCAGAAGAAAATTTCCAACTCATTTTTTTTAAACATTCATACTTATATACGCAATTGCGGTTTTATCCAATCATTCAACTATTTATTATTGCCGCATTTTTAATTTTTGCTTATACTTTATTTAATACCGCAAGACGCTCGGAACAAAATCGTGTTTGGGTAGGTATGGCAAAAGAAACAGCACATCAACTCGGCACACCTATTTCTTCTTTAGTGGCTTGGGTGGATTATTTAAAAGAAAGCAGTGGCGATTTAGAAGCCAAACGCAACATCATGGATGAGATGGAAAAAGATGTGAAACGATTAGAGTTAATTGCAGATAGATTTTCGAAAGTGGGTTCTATGCCAGACTTGATTGAAAGAGATATTACCAGCGAATTAGAAAATTCTTTAGACTATATAAAGCGTCGTTCATCAAAAAAAGTACAATTCATTTTTAAACATCCTCAAGATATAATTATCGGCAAATTAAATCCGACACTATTTAATTGGGTGATTGAAAATTTATTAAAAAATGCATTGGATGCAATGGAAGGAACCGGGACAATTCAATTGCTATTAACGGCGGATAATAAACATATCACAATAGATGTTCAGGACTCTGGAAAAGGAATTCCACGCACTCAATTTACTACTGTATTTGAACCGGGATTCAGCACTAAAAAAAGAGGCTGGGGCCTTGGGTTAACATTGGCAAAAAGAATAGTTGAAAATTATCATGGCGGAAAAATATTTGTCAAGTCTTCTAGTCCGGGAAAAGGAACTACCTTTCGAATAATGTTACCTCATAATTAGGAAAAAGCGAAGGCAAATGGTGATGGCTTGAATTGTAGAATTGTATAATCGAAAAAAGAGAAAGCAAAAACGAATGGCGAAGGCTGAATTATTCTTTCGTAATTGTAATTCCGATAGACCCGTCATTAAAATACGTAAAGTTTGCAATAGAGGTGCGGTCAGCACTAACTAACGTCAGCCTTCTTGTTGCATCTTCCATAAGTTCTATAGACGAATCATCATCTGAATCATATATAGTATAACCCTCAGGTGAAAGCATTTTTAGCATGGTAATGTTTAAATTCGCAATGCTAAAATTGTTTGAAATACCGTAAATCATACAGTCTCCTGATTGATCAATAATAGTGAGATCAAATCCACCTAACTGCTTAACGCTTGTATAAAGATTTGCATTTATACTCTCTCTATAGGATGTAAACTCCCCTTTCAAAGTGGATATATCTTTTGTATCCAGAAGTGATTGTAACTCATCATTAAAATTCTGCGCAATAAGTGCAGAAATATTAAAACTCAATAGTGTTAAGATAATTAAACAACTGTTTTTCATATTCTAATTTTCATCAAATATATCGCTTTCACCATTCCCGCAAATCTGACTTAGAGTAAAATTTGTGATATTGAAAAATAGCGATGGCTGGAATTGTAGAACTGTAGAATTGTAGAAATGTAGAATTGTTTAATTGTTTAATCGTCGAACTGGGGAACTGAGTAAATGAAACTGTAGAATTGTAAAACTGAAAAACAGATTTAACTATCGGCGGGTGACTCTACCACAAAAAAAAAGGAACTACCTTTCGTATATTATTAGCTCATAATTAAAACATATTATTATGCTTTTACTAAAACAAAATTCTAAAGGTGATGCAGTTGTTTTATTGCAGGAACTTTTACAAGAAGCCGGTTACACAATCGCCGTTACCGGAATTATGAATACGGAAACAGTAGCCGCTGTTAAAGATTTTCAATTGAAAAATAATTTGGTTTCTGACGGCATTGTTTTTACAAAAACCTGGACTCGCCTTTTGCAAAATTCTACTTTGAGTCTGGAAAAAATAGATCAGAAATTTTTATCAGAATCTGCTATTATTTCTCTTGCAGATCAATTAGGTTTAGAAACTGCAGTTGTAAAAGCTGTGAATAAAGTAGAAAGCAGCGGACGTGGATTTTTAATTGATGGCAGACCAAAAATTTTATTTGAAGGACATATTTTCTGGAGTGAATTAAAGAAACGAAAAATTGATCCGGCAGCAATAGTTGCGGGAAATGAAAATGTATTGTATCCTAAATGGACAAAGAAATTTTATAAAGGTGGCGCAGCAGAATTCGATCGCTTAGATCAGGCTTGTAACATATTAAATAGCTCTGCTTGTGTGGAAGCTGCACATGCAAGTGCAAGTTGGGGACTGTTTCAAATTATGGGTTTTCATTATGCTTCATTAGGATATAATTCGGTTATGGATTTTGTAAGCGAAATGAAATTAAGTGAAGACAATCATTTAAAAATATTTGGTAAATTTTTAATGGTAAATAAACTCATTCCCTACCTTCAAAAAAAACAATGGGCAGAGTTTGCAAGAAGATATAATGGTGGTGGTTATAAACAGAATAAGTACGATGAAAAATTAGAGAAAGCGTATGCCGAATTTTCGAAAGGATTAGTGTGATAAAACGATGGCTAATAGCGAAAGTAAACACTGGATATATAAATATATAGATATATAGATGTTTAGAACTGTAATAAAAGACAATTATTTATCGGTTGATATTTCCCCTATATAAAAACTTACAGCAATAGGTACATTATTATTTAATTTTTTTTCAACAAGCCAACTTCAAAACTGCGCTGCTCAAAAATTTTCTTACGAACCCATCTATTATTTTTTCGTAATTGTGAATGTGAGAGAATTATCAAATGAATAATTAAAGTTTGCAATGGATGAGCGGTCATCGCTAACAAACGTTACTCTTCTTTTTGTACCTTCTCCAAGGGCAATTGACTCGTCATCATTTGAATCAAACATTGTATATCCGGTAGGTGGAATTAACTCCATCATATTAAGTGCGTTTAATACTTTTGGAAGATCCCCATTAGATGTGCCGTAAATAATCCAATACCCGGCCTGATCTACAATAGTGATATAAAATCCTTCTAATTCCTGACGACTCGTGTAAAGGTTTGCATCTAAACCCTCACTGTAGGATGTAAACTCATTTTTTAAATCAGAGATGTCTTCTGCTTCGAGTAGTATTTGAAAATCATCAGTAAAATTCTGCGCAACAAGTGCAGATATATTAAAACTCAAAATGGTTAAGATAATCAGGTAACGGTTTTTCATATTTTAATTTTCTTTAAAAAATACAATTTAGTATTTCCTGTAAATCTATATAAACTTAATTAAGGACAAGACAATTTGCCGTTGCAAATCAATAATCACATCCCCGTCTTCCCCATTTCCAAAATTTTCTGAAATTGAAAAGTGGTAATTGGCATTACGGATAGTCTGCTGATTTTAATTAGGAGAATATCTGCTAAACTTGGTTCTGCTTTTATTTCTGCAAGGCTCACATCTTGTTTCAGGGGTTTTACATAAGTAATATCCACTGCCGTCCAGTCGTCTTCCGTTGCTGTTGGGTCAGGATATGCTTCTTTTGCAATGCGCACAATGCCTTTAATACAACGGTCGTCACCACTGTGATAAAATAACACCAAATCATTTTTTTTCATGGCCCGCAAATGCAAACGAGCGGCATAATTTCTTACACCATCCCACACATCTGTTTTTTGTTTTACAATGTCGTTCCAATCGTAAGTTTCGGGATCTGATTTTATTAACCAATATTGCATAGTTGTAATTTTATAAAGTACAAAAAAACAAAAAGCCATCCGGACTCACACCCGAATGGCTTTTTTATTATTTAAAAAAAAAACTGTTATGCTTTGTCTTCACCTTCGGTTTCTTCCGTAGAATCTTCCTTTGGTTCTTCATTTTCTGCAACAGCATCTTCATTCTCTATAGCAGGTTCTTCTTTTTTCGCAACTGCTTTTTTCTTCTTTTCCGCAGGTGCTTCTTCCTTAGCAATGGTTTCTTCAGTATTTAAAGCAGGTGCATCTTCCGTTTTAATCGGCTCCTTTACTTCTTTTACTGCGGGCAATTCTTCCTTAGTAACCTTTTTTGCTTTAGGAGCAGACAAATCGGCTTCCATTCTATCCCGCAATTGATTTAACACATCCAATTCGCCAAGTGTAGTTTTCTCGATGTTTTTCTGAACACCTTTCATCACAGTCTTGGTTTTCTTCTCTTCCTTGCGCATGGTTTCTTTTTTCTCCTTTTGCTCTTCATTGTTTTTATCCTGATGGAAGCGTGTATGAGAAACAAGTATACGTTTATCGTTGCGATCAAATTCAATCACCCGGAAAGATAATGTCTCTTCAATTTGTGCTGAAGTACCATCTTCTTTTTCAAGATGACGATTTGGAGCGTATCCTTCCACACCATAAGGTAAAGAAACGATAGCACCTTTATCATCCTTACGGATAATAGTTGCTTCATGCACTGAACCTTCAGGGAAAACAGTTTCAAAAGTATCCCATGGATCTTCTTCAACCTGCTTATGTCCTAATGACATTTTGCGGTTTTCTTTATCAATATCCATGATGATTACATCTAAGCTTTCACCAACTTTAGTGAAATCGCCAGGATGTTGGAAACGCTTAGTCCACGACAAGTCGCTGATGTGAACCATGCCACCTGAATTTTCATCCAATTCTACAAACACGCCATAAGGTGTTAGATTTTTTACAACACCTGTATGTCTGCTACCCACAGGATATTTTTCTTCCACTTTACTCCATGGATCTTCAGTAAGTTGTTTTAATGAAAGTGACATCTTGCGTTCTTCACGATCTAATGTTACCACTTTCGCTTCGTAAGAATCATTCATCTTAAAGAAGTCCTTACTGTTTATTGGTTGATTGCTCCATGAAATTTCTGACACATGCACCAATCCTTCTACACCAGGCTGCACTTCTAAGAATGCACCGTAATCTTCAATATTTACAATCTTACCATTTACTGTACTTCCCACCTGAATGGTTTCTTCCAATACATCCCAAGGATGCGGAGTAAGTTGTTTTAAGCCAAGGCTGATACGTTTTTTATTATCATCAAAATCAAGAACAACTACATTCAGTTTTTGATTGAGTTGTAATACTTCATTTGGATGAGTGATACGTCCCCATGAAATATCCGTGATGTATAATAAACCATCAACACCACCAAGATCAATGAATGCACCGAAGTCTGTAATATTTTTAATAAGACCTTCGAGTACCTGACCTTTTTCAAGTTTACCAATAATTTCCTGACGTTGACTTTCGATATCGGATTCAATAAGTGCTTTGTGAGAAACAACTGCATTTTTAATTGCTTCGTTAATCTTCACTACTTTGAATTCCATTTTCTTACCCACATAAATATCATAATCAGTAATAGGCTTCACATCAATTTGAGATCCGGGTAAGAAAGTTTCTAATCCGAATACTTCAACGATAAGTCCGCCTTTAGTTTTACTTACAATATTTCCGGTTACGATTACTTCATTTTTATATGCATCCACAATCTTATCCCAGGCTTTCATCATCTTGGCATTTTTGCGGGAAAGCACAAGGTGACCTTTCAGGTCTTCTTTGGAAACAACATAGACATCATACTCCTGACCTATTTTCAAATCTTCAATATCTCTGAATTCAGTTTTAGGAATTAATCCGTCGCTTTTATAACCCACATTCATTACCACATCAGAATCCGTAATACCCACAATAGTGGCTAATACAATTTCATCATTGTTAAGAGTGCGGAAAGTGGCTTCGTAAATTTTTTCAAGCTCTTCGGCTTTTTCTTTTGGGTAGGATACCCGGTTGCGTTTGTCAGCGTCCCAATCAAAATCGTCGAACGCTACAGGTTTGGTGGTTTCTGTTACTTCATTAGTTTCTACTTCATTAGTTTCTGTTTCATTTGTTTCCACTTCTGTAGTTTCTACTTCCGGTGATGTAACATCGGAGTCAGTGTTCTGAACATTTTCCTGCTCCAAATTTTCGTTTTCTGTCAAAAAACAAGTTTTTAAATGGTTAAATAATTAGTTTATGTCGTGCTTGTGAAAGATTAGAACATCATTTTACAAGCGGGCTGCAAAGATAAGATTTAATCAATGAAATAGGTAAAAACAGTAAGATTTAGAAAGAATCGCCAAAAAACAATCAGCGCAATAAGATGACATCATTAGCAAAAATCCGTTCTCCGCTGTCGCAATCTAATTTTATAAGATAAATATAATTGCCGATAGGTTCGGGTTGTCCGTTATTAATATGTGTACCATCCCAACCATTCTGATCTGTATCCAGATAATAATCATACACCACTTGTCCCCATCTGTCGAATACCTGGAAGAAAGTAATTGAGTTGCAAATATCCCCGAGATAAGGAACAGAGAACACATCATTTAATCCATCGCCATTAGGAGAAAATGCATTTGGAATTACTACATCATTTATCACTTGTATTTCAATACATGAATTATAAATACATCCACTTTGCGCATCAGATGCTTCAAGACAATAAGTAGTAGTAGTAAATGGATTTACAACCGGAGTTGCAGAAGTGGGATCAGAAATATTATAATCCGTTGGTGTCCATAGGTAATCATAATTAACACCGATAACACTCGCATACAAATTCACATACTCACCCAAAATAATTGTAGCATCAGGTATTGCAAGCGCATACACACTATCAATTACTGTAACATCACAAGCTTTTGTAATCTGGCAATCCCGCTCATCGGTAACTGTTAAAGCATACGCAATAGAATTATTTGGAACAATGCTTAAATCGGGAGTAATAGAATTGAGATAATCATTCCATTCATAAGTTAAAGTGCCTGTACCATCACTTGTACTTGTAATGCTGATACTTTCACCAAAACAAATAGTAATATCTTCCGGATCAAGACTTAAAGTCAATGGAATAAAAATAGTGGTTGGCTCTGCTAATACAAATTCAGTAAGATAACCACCCGCCTGCCCTGCCGTTGCTTCATTGCTACTACCATTACAAGCTGCCGGTGCACTTGCATTTATTGTTTCTCCAACAGCGCCGCCATCTGCATTTAATAGCACATTTGCCGGTAAAGCACCATCGGGTAAAATTAAAATCCCACCACCGCCGCCGCCGCCGGGACCGTTACAACTTATTGCATCATTATTATTATCTACATCCCCGCCGTCACCACCGGTAAGCAGAATATTAATTGGAGATGATACGAGAGGCACATCAAAAATAACTGCTCCGCCACCGCCGCCGCCACCGGCAGCATCTCGTCCGGCAACAGCAAATACACTGCGACCACCCGCTTTAATAGTAAAATTATTTCCTATAACTTCTGCTGCACGGATAAACACAATACCTCCACCATCGGCGCCACTGGTACCGTCATTTTCATTTTGATCACCACTACCACCTCCACCGCCCATAAAAATTTTATTTGAAGCCGCTGAATACGCTAAATTGTATCCACCCAAACCCGGATAATTACCACCACAATCGCTACCGGTAACATTCAATCTTTTTCCACCTATACCACCTGAACCATAATTACTTCCGCCGCCGCCACCTGAATTACTATCGTTGCCACCACCGCCACCATTACCAGGTGCACCTCTTCCTAAACTATCTGCACCAAGTTCAACTCCTATACCTTCGCCTTTTCTGCTGCCACAATATTCAGCTTCATTACATACATAGCCTGTATAATTTCCTGTGCCGCCATAACAGAGTAAATGACTGTAATCATCACCACCATAAAAGCCCTGCCCTTCTACATCAATATCTTCATTAAAAGTTACTGTGCCGGTTGCAGTGAAAGCCACAATTCCACCTTTGCTTCCATTCCATTCCATCGCAATTACTTCATCTTCAATAATCACATTATCATATTCGGGAATATCTACTAATTGTACTTTGCCACCGACAGCATCATAATACCGCTCCATCGTTTCTTCAAAAGTGATTACGTTGAAACTGATATTTCCAATAGTCAATATTTCATAATTACCTGCTAATGCATAATCTGTTATAGACCCGAAGGCAGATGTATTTGTCTGATCAATTGTCGCACCCGACATTTGAATGAGCATAACACGATCGCCAACACTATAACCCACTGCAGATTCCACCACTACTTTATTATTACAAAAATCTACGAGCAAAACCTTTTCATAGCGATTAATAATACCCGAAATATTTGTTTGGGCATTTAGGTAAAAAACCTGCAAAAGGATTATGAAAATTGCGAAGAGTTGACGCATAAATATGTAGCGAAGATAGATAAACGACTATAAAGAGTTGTTTACATGTAGTCAGATTTTTGATTATTGGAAATCAATAATCACTGTACATTTTTGAGATTGCTTTTTTTAACCGTCAGCCTCTCCTCACCTACCGAGTTGTGCAATAGGTTTCGGTTGGCAAGGATACCTACCGATAGGGGGAAAATAATAGCTCTACATTTTCAATTACACAATTCAACAGTTCTACAATTCTACAGTTCTACAATTCTACATCCATCAACTATTGGCTGTTAGCTATTTGCTTTTGGAAAAAAAAATTCAAGTTTCAATTTTAATTAAATCAAGCCATCGCCAATAGCCTTCGCTATCGCATTTTCAGTTACACAATTCTACAATTCTACAGTTACACAATTCTCTCCTTCTCATCAAATAAATTTTACTACCTTCCATTTAATTATAAAACATTGAAAAGTATTTATACAATTTTCATTTTATTTTTTGTGCATCAATTTATGTTTGCTCAACATCCACCATGGAATGCAAAGTTTATAGTTTATCATCCTGATGGTTATACTGATACACTTTGGGTGGGTTGTGATGAAAATGCTACCGATGGTTTTGATGAAGGACTCGACTTATTAGATAATACTTTTGAATATCCAATTTCAATCGGTGCTTTTAGTCCTGAAGTAGATGCAGAATTTAATTTGGATAATTGTGTGAATTTAAAAAGTGAAATTCTTCCATTTGCAGATGTTCGACAATATACTTTTTATATTGTGTATGATGATTCGCCCGGACTACCACCTCAAATAAAATGGGATAGTACCGATTATTTATATGAAGATGGAGAATATATGATGGCTCAGGCATCTTTATATGCTCAAACAGGTTATTTAGAAGCAATCAATGGCACCAATGCAACTATATTTAATAGATTGAGTGATGACTTCAGTGATTATAATTTCTTTTACACAAACTACATTGACATCTTTTCAGAAACAGCAGCATTAGAATGCATTCCACAAGACAATGTAATTAAAATTAGATTGGCTGTTATTTTCAAAGATTATTCATTAGCTGTCAACCAAACAAATTTCAGCTCTCAAATATATGTCTATCCAAATCCGATGCATGATTATTTTTATTTAAAAAATTCATCAAATAATTTAGTGAATATTTTTATTAAAGATTTGCAAGGAAGTGTATTATTCTCGTATCAAAATATTTATGGTGATGTAATTAATGAAGATGTAAATTCATTGACACCGGGTTATTATTTAATAGAAGTAATTGATTTAAACACTCAATTGGTAAATGTTTTTTCGATAATTAAACTATAGGTTACTTAAACTTATATTTATTGGTTGGTTTCAGGAAAGAAATTTGGGACAAACTAAAAAAATGAACAATGGAAAAAACAAAATTTGATATAGCAGATTATTTAGACAGCAATGAAATGATTGCCGAATATTTAAATACAGTTTTGGAAGTGGGAATTGATGATGAAATCGTGATTGCAATCTGACATATAGCTAAGGCAATTGGTATGACCAAAATAGCAGAAGAAACAAGAATGAGCAGACCGATTTTCTACAGTTGGTGGAAAAAGAGGAACTGCAGATGCTGAAAGAGATATTAGAGGTTTCGCACTAAAATTTTATACCGAAGAAGTTATTTGGAATTTAGTAGGAAATAACACACTTGTATTTTTCTTTCGGGATCCAATGAAATTCCCCGACTTGAATCGTGCTGTAATACGGGATCCTAAAACCAATTTAAGAAGTGCCAATAGCAACTGGGATTTTTGGACTTTACTGCCTGAATTCCTACATCAAGTTACAATAACCATTAGCCAACGAGGCATTCCTAAAGGTTATAGACACATGCATGTTTTTGGAAGCCACACCTCTTTAGTTATATCAACCAAGATAATATTAGACATTGGGTAAAGTTTCATTTTGTAACCCAACAAGACATTGAAAACTTTTCTGATGAAGAAGATTGCTTCACACAACCAAGCGATTTATACCGCAATTTTAAAACCATTGGCAAAGCAGATGTGTTATGTAACAAAACAGCAGCTCAAGTAGGTGGTGCAGAGAGATTTATTCAGATTCGTCATATTAGAAACTGCTTTAAAGCAGATCCTGAATATGGACAAGGAGTGGCAAAAACACGAGGGTTAAGTATGAGTGAAGTGAATAACTTTGATATGACACCTTATAATATAATAAATGAGTACCAAAACCAACCAACAGATAGGTTTTCTAAATTTTTTAAAACAAAACAAAAAGCAACTTTATGAAAAAACATAAAATAGGAGTTATTGTAGGAAGTCTTCGTAAAGAATCCTTTAGCCTGAAAATGGCCAAAGCATTGATAGCGCTTGCACCGGAATCTTTATCTCTGGAAATAATCGACATAGGTGATCTTCCGATGTTTAACCAAGATTTGGAAGAAAATCCACCGAAGGAATGGGTAACATTCCGAGAAAAAATTAGGGCTGTGGACGGCCTTCTGTTTCTGACCCCTGAATATAACCGCTCTGTACCTGGGGTTTTAGTAAATGCTATTGATGTGGGATCTCGACCTTATGGTCAAAATTCCTGGGATGGAAAACCCGGTGCTATTGTTAGTGTTTCCATAGGTAACATTAGCGGATTTGGAGCTAATCACCATTTAAGACAGCAGCTAACATTTGTAAATGTACCCACCATGGCACAACCAGAAGCATATATTGGTGGAGCTCCTGAACTTTTTGATGACAATGGTGAACTTATTAATGATTCTACCAAAGGATTCTTAAAGAATTTTATGGAAGCCTTTGAAAAGTGGGTTGATACCAATGCTTAGATATCGCATAAGGATTGGTGGGATTCTCAAAAGGAATTTCACCCCTTAAGCTTTAACATCAAACCACAACAATCAAAAAAGCATAAACAGCTTGTACTATTCAAATAATTAAAACATTTAAAAATTTAAATACAATGAAAAATCTCATAACATCAGTTGTAGCGATATTGCTATCGGTTAGCTCATTTGCACAAACACAATGGAAGGTAGATCCCTACCATTCCTCTTTAAATTTTAATATAACACATTCAGGAATAAGTATTGTGAATGGAAAATTTTTGGATTACTCAGGAAACTTAACAACAGATGGAGAAGCTCTTACAAATGCTAAAGTTGAATTCAAAGTAGAAGTAAAAAGCATTAATACAGATGTAGAAGATAGGGATAACCATTTAAGAAGTGCTGACTTTTTTGAAGTTGAAAAATATCCTGAAATGACTTTTAAGAGTACCAAAATCCTGGCTACAGGAAAACCGGACGAATATTTATTATATGGCAAGCTGACTATAAAAGATGTTACAAAAGACGTCATTTTTGATGTGCACTATGGGGGAACAGCCAAGAGTGAACAAGGCGAAAAGCTTGGTGTAGAAGCCAAAACAACAATTAATCGGTTTGATTACAATATTAATTTTGATCCAGGTGCTGCTGGAGTTGGAAAAGACGTAAGCATTATCCTCTACTTACAGTTTGCAAAACAATAACCTTAAATAAAGAAAATAAAAAATTCAGCACTGATCGTAGTTGATATTTCACGCATGGTTTTATTTGGGTGAAAAATGGGTGATTAGAAAAATTTACCACATAAAAAAGTGCTATTTGGGATAAAAGTTTAAAATATTCAATTCGGCTCTTTATCCAACAAGATGTAATAATCAACTCACTAATAGAATATTCATAATCATCCTACAATAACTTAAATGGATAAAATTTAGGCAGATACCAAGATTAGTCTTCTGACTACAGAATCGGTAACTCACCCGTTTTAGGATAGATTTAAAGACCTCTTAAAAGATTACATAAATGACAATTCAAGCGACATATTATTCCATTTTAGAGCTGGCTTTGGTTTCTAAAGGTCATAGCATGAAAGAAACATTTAATAATGTTCTTGATTTGGCGCAGCATGCAGAAACCTTCGGTTACACACGCTTTTGGTTAGCAGAACATCATAATTCACCTAATATTGGCAGTAGTGCCACTTCCGTCTTAATTGGATATGTTGCCGAAGGTACGAACACGATGCGCATCGGTTCCGGAGGCATCATGCTACCTAATCACTCACCATTGATCATTGCCGAGCAGTTTGGAACGTTGGCCGCTTTATATCCTGATCGAATTGATCTGGGCTTGGGCCGAGCTCCGGGAACCGACAGAGAAACAGTATTGGCCATCCGATCTGATTTTATGAATGCAACACTTTCTTTTCCTGATGAAATAGCGAAGATTGAACAATACTTTTCTAAAGAAAACTCTAATTCTAAAGTACGTGTCCCCTTAGCCGAAGGGGTTGAAATGCCCATCTATATTCTAGGTTCTAGTACTGATAGTGCGCATTTAGCTGCGTTAAAAGGTTTGCCTTATGCTTTTGCCAGCCACTTTGCAACAACCCATTTATTTGAGGCACTGGAAATTTATCGCAACAAATTTCAACCATCAAAAGCATTAAAAAAACCTTATGTGATGGTTGGGGTGAATATTATTATTGCGGATACGGATGAGGAAGCCGAACTTTTATCAACTTCCTTAATTCGTATGATTGTGGGGATTTTTACGGGCAAGCGTGATTATGTGCAACCACCAACAGCTATGACCGGTGAGCTTAAGGAAGTTATGCAGAACCCACAAATTCGCCAAATGCTCAAGTATTCTTTTATCGGTAATAAAGCCAATGTAAAGGCTCAGGTAGAAGAATTTATGAAACAAACAAAAGCTGACGAACTGATTGCCGTCACTCATGTTTATGATGCAAAAGTCCGTATTCAATCTTTTGAATTGTTTGCGGAGATAATGAAGGAGTTGAATGAGAACTATCGGCCAATAAACACATAATTTAATAACTGAGATACATGCACTCGATAAGTTACCACAACTTCTCGAGTAAATGTAAAATACCAGATACAACTAAGTTTACAACAATAATTAAACAAAGAATATGGCAAATAAAATTTTGGTAATTGCAATGCTAACCGTACTGTTTTTAAATTCATGTAAAGAAACACCAACACAAGAAAGTGCAGAAAACACTACATCAGAAACCTTTAAAAACGGGGTTGACGATATTGTAACAAGTACGTTTACCGATAAAGACGGGAAAAAACTAGAATTAACTTTTAACAATACAAAGGGAACTGCAACTCTAAGTTTGAATGGAGAAACTATTGAATTGGTTGCCCAAAAATCTGCATCCGGAATTTGGTACAAAAATGAGAATTACGAATTGAGAGGAAAAGGAAACGACATTCAACTAACAAAGGATGGAAACGTAATTTTTGAACATCAAGATGACAAGGTCAATGTAGAGGCAAAAAATAATCTTGGCGATGTTTTAAACATGACCTTCAATAACACAGAAGGAACAGTTAAAGCCTATCTAAACGGTGGAGCACAAATTGATTTGGTGGAAGAAAAAGCAGCCTCAGGAATTTGGTATAAAAACGACCATTATGAACTAAGGGGCAAAGGAGACAATTATACTTTGAAGAAAGACGGGAAAACTGTTTTTAATAATTAATTACCACCAACAGCACATTATTAAAAATCAAAACACATGGATAAAGTAACTAAACCGAATGTTAGAACCATAGCCTCTGGCAAAAATTTAATAGCCAAACAAATGCAGGCTAATGCTGGTGACTTATTGCCAAAACATGTGGCGGATTTGGAATCAATACTTTTCATTCATGAAGGAGAATGTAACCTTAATATAAATGAAGAAGATATTGTTTTGAAAAAGGGAGAGGGCCATGTAATACCACCCGACACGAAACATCAGATTACAGCGATTACCGATTTCAAAGGAATGCATTTTATGCCTGTAGGAATCAAATTTGAATTCTTCAATTGAATTCAAAAAATACGCTTGTTGGTATATATTTAATGATAACTTTAAAACAAAAATTATGGACAAGATGAAAGCAGCACGCTGGTACGCAGCGAAAGATATTAGAGTAGAGGAAACATCAATCCCAATTCCCAAGGACAATCAAGTGAAGATTGCAGTAAAGTTCACCGGTATTTGTGGGTCGGATCTGCATGAATATAGCAATGGTCCACAACTAATTCCTGTTGATCAACCCTATTCACTCAACGGCCATCAGGGAACAACAACCCTTGGACATGAATTTTCAGGGGTGGTTGAAGAGGTTGGCAACAACGTAAAAAACATCAAAAAAGGTGATCGTGTAACGGTGGAGCCTATTTTTAGAAATCCTGAAAGTCCGTTTATCACCACAGGCGAATACAACCTTTCCGAGCCGCTTGGATTTGTAGGGTTGACTTCCAACGGTGGATTTGCTAAATATACAGTAGTGGAGGATTACATGGTACATAAAATGCCTGAGACTATGAGCTTTGAGCAAGGTGCCATTGTGGAACCTGCGGCAGTTGCAGCTTACGGGCTCCAACAAAGTGGAATGAAAATGGGCGATACGGTATTTGTGGCGGGAGCTGGGCCCATCGGGTTACTTACCGTTCAGGTTGCTCTTGCCTCCGGTGCTTCCCAAATATTTGTATCGGATGTATCAGACAACAGGTTAAAAAAGGCAAAGGAAGTTGGAGCTACGCATACTTTTGACGCAAGAAATAAAGACATCCCTCAAAAAATCAGAGAGTTGACAGGGCATGGGGTTGACGTCTTTATTGATGCAGCTGGTGTTCAAGCTTCTTTTGATACCGGAATTAACAGCCTCCGAAATGGTGGTACAGCTGTACTGGTTGCTCTTTTTATGAATAAAGTGCAGCACAATGCATTAGACCAAGCGATGAGAGAATTGACCATAAAAGGAATAATTGGATATCGTAATATTTTCCCCGAGGTTATTGCATTGATCAGCAGCGGGCGGGTACCTGTAGAAAAATTAGTCACCAGTGTGATTTCCCTGAATGAAATTGTAGAAAAAGGATTTGAGGCGCTTATTAATGACCCCTCAGAAGTAAAAATATTGGTTGATATCAATCGCCAATAGATAAAATAAACATTATTATAAATCAATAAAATTTAAGCAAAATGACAAAATTAAATTCAATCGGATTGGACGTAGAAAAATCCAAAGTACTTGCAGAAAAGCTCAATGAGCTCTTGGCAGATTATTCCATCTTTTATCAGAATATCAGAGGTTATCATTGGAACATTAAAGGGGATAAATTCTTTGAATTACACGATAAATTTCAAGAGCTGTATGAGAATTTATTTATAAAAATTGATGAAGTGGCAGAACGAATCAGGACATTGGGTCACACCCCTAACCACAAATTCTCTGACTATCAGAAAGAAGCTAAAATTAAAGAAAGTACCGAAGTAGCAGACGGTGTACAGGATGTAAAAGACACACTTGAATCTTTAAAGATCATTATCACGCTACAACGAGAATTGTTAGACTTATCAGCAGATGCAGATGACGAAGGAACCAATGCACTGATGAGCGATTACATTCGTGAGCAGGAAAAATTGGTTTGGATGTACTCAGCGTATTTAAAGTAACTACTTTGTAGTTGTTATGCGGAAGTGACAGTAGTGCCGGGAAAACTTTTGCCCGGCATTTACAGACGGTGTTAAAACGCTTGTCAGACCCTTACCTGGGCGGTGGCAAAATATGCTAAACTATTGCCGACTTTACCCCCTAAACACTTACAACATTGATTAATAACTATAGCAATGGACCATCAACATACATCACCAGACCATTCCCAACATAATATGAATTCGTCAGCGGGAGATGATGGTCACCACGACCATGCAGATCACGTTTCCGATTACTGGAAACGGTTTATTATTTCATCAATAGTGTCTGTCCCGGTGCTCCTGCTGTCTCCAATGATACAGCAGTTCTTGGGCTTCGAATTGACTTTTTCGGGAGATAAATATGTGTTAGCCATTCTTTCCACTTTCATTTTTATTTATGGTGGTCACCCATTTTTAAAAGGATTATACGATGAAGTAAAAATCAACGCCATTGGAATGATGACACTCATTGGCGTGGCGATTTCAGTTGCATGGGCTTATAGCGTTGCCGTCACTTTTGGCCTGCAGGGAATGGACTTTTATTGGGAAGTGGTAACCTTGATAGACGTCATGCTCATCGGCCATTACTTTGAAATGAAATCGGTCATGGGTGCATCTCGCTCGTTGGAGTTACTTGTTAAAATGATGCCGTCAACTGCCCATCAGTTGGTAGATGGACAAATTCATGAAATACCTGTTAGTCAGCTTAAAATAGATGATGTAGTGATGGTCAGACCGGGTGAAAAAATTCCCGTTGATGGTATAGTGATAGAAGGAGAAAGCTATTTAGACGAGAGTATGCTCACGGGCGAAAGCAAACCTGTAAAAAAAGAAAAAGACAGTAAAGTTATTGGTGGAGCTGTAAATAGCGAGGGTTCGCTAACAATCAAAGTAGTAAGCACTGGAAAAGACAGTTATCTCAACAAGGTGGTGAAACTGGTTGAAGATGCCCAAAAAGTGAAATCCAAAACACAAAATTTTGCCGACCGTGCCGCAAAGATTTTAACTTTTGTTGCATTGGGCGGAGGTTTTTTAACCCTCGCAGTATGGTTGGTTTTAGGCTTTCCTTTTGTGTTTGCATTGGAAAGAATGGTAACGGTAATGGTTATCTCCTGCCCCCACGCCTTGGGACTGGCTGTGCCTTTGGTAGTAGCGATTTCAACTTCAATTGCCGCACAAAAAGGATTGCTCATCCGCAACAGAACGGCTTTTGAAAATGCAAGATTGATTACAACTATCATCTTTGACAAGACCGGTACGCTTACGAAAGGTTCGCATGAATTGCAGGAAGTGAAAGTGTTGAACACAAACTTTGACGATAAAGAATTACTTCGCCTGGCTTCCGGCATCGAGCAACATTCAGAACATTACATCGCAACTGGTTTCATGAGAAAGGTAAAGGAATTGAACATTACAGTTCCTAAATCAGAACACTTCAATTATCTGCCGGGCCAGGGATTAGAAGGCAGTGTAGAAGGAAAGGAAATACAAGTTGTAGGACCTAATTTTTTTAAAGAACAAAACATCAGCATCCCTAAAACCGCTGATGATTTCACGGGAACAATTGTATTTATTTTGATAGAAAAAGTGGTGGCAGGGTATTTTACCTTTTCTGACCAGATAAGGGAAAGTTCTTTTGAAGCCATTCAAATACTTAAAGAATCTGGGATTAAAAATTTACTACTTACGGGCGATAATGAAAATGTGGCAAAAGAAGTAAGCGATGAATTGAAAATGGACGGCTATTATGCCAATGTCTTGCCACATGAGAAATTAGAGAAAGTTAAAACGCTGCAATCAAAAGGAGCGTATGTTGCAATGGTAGGTGATGGCGTAAACGATGCACCTGCATTGGCACAAGCAGATGTAGGCATTGCGATTGGTTCGGGTACTGACGTGGCCGCAGAAACCGCAGATATTATTTTGGTAAACTCTGATCCCAAAGATATAGCCGACCTTATTTTGTTTGGCAAAGCTACCTACAACAAAATGATACAAAACCTATGGTGGGCTGCGGGCTACAACATTCTTGCCATTCCACTGGCTGCAGGTGTATTGTATAATTGGAATTTTATGCTCAGTCCGGCTATGGGTGCCGTGTTAATGAGTTTAAGCACTATTATAGTAGCCATTAACGCAAAGACACTTCGAGCCTAAACCATAAAATTAATACTACTCACTATGTCAAATATCAAACTTATTATAGAAGAAAGAGCGGTTAGCATTGGGAAGTTTATGGTGGGGCGTTTGTTACCCTTCCGTCAAAAAAGAATGGTGGGTCCCTTTATTTACATAGATCACATGGGACCAGTTAAATTAAATGAGCGAGAAAATTTTGATGTATTACCTCATCCTCACATCGGTCTTTCAACCCTTACATTTTTATTTGAAGGTAGCATAATGCACCGTGATACTCTTGGTAACACAGTTGAGATAAAACCGGGTGCAGTTAACTGGATGACAGCCGGAAAAGGCATTGTTCACTCTGAACGCACTCCCGAATATTTGAGGGACTCTCCATTATATATGCATGGTTTGCAAATTTGGGTGGCATTGCCAATAGATCTGGAGGAAATGGAACCACAATTTTCGCATATTGAAGAGAGTCAAATCCCTGCATGGACAGAAGGAGACCTTCAGTTTAAACTGGTAGCTGGTGAAGCCTTTGGTAGAAAATCGTCTGTTCCGGTTTTCAGCAAATTGTTTATGATTGAAATAAAAAGCAAATCAAAACAAGTAGTGAATATTGGTAATGAACTTTATGGTGAAGCTGGTTTATATATTTTAAAAGGAGCTATTGAAAGTGAAGGCAATGCATATGAGCCTAAACAATTGTTAGTGGCAAAAGACAGCTCACTTTGTGAATTTACGATTCAGGAAAATAGCACCATTTATATTTTTGGCGGGGAGCCGTTTCCGGAAGAACGATTTATTGACTGGAACTTTGTTTCATCAAGTAAAGAGCGTATTGAAGAAGCCAAGCAGAAATGGAAGGCCCAGGAGTTTGATAAAATTAAAGGAGACGAAACTGAATTTATTCCTTATCCTTCATTCAAATAGATAATACCATGAAAAATTTAAAAGATAAAGTAATAATCGTAACAGGAGGTGCAGCAGGAATTGGAGGGGCAATGACTTCGGTATTTACTGAAAGAGGAGCTTGTGTAGTTGCAGTAGATTTAAATGAAGATGCTGGAAAGAAAAAAGAAGCATCCAATCCTGCACAAATCGCATTTTTAAAAGGAGACATTTCGAAAGAATCCGTTGCTAAAGAAGCTGTTCAATTAGCTATTTCCAAATTTGGAAAACTTACTAGTGTAGTGAATAATGCACATGCATCTCGTCAAAAACCATTGATGGAGTTGACCGAAGATGATTGGGCATTGTCAATGAATACAGGTTTAAAAGGAACATTGAATTTTATGAAAGCTGCCTATCCGGAGCTTAAAAAGACGAAAGGAGTCATTGTTAATTTTGGTTCTGGCGCAGGACTATTGGGTCAAAAAAATCAAGGAAGTTATGCTGCAGCTAAAGAAGCTATTAGAGGATTATCTCGGGTAGCAGCTAATGAATGGGCAGAAGATGGAATTAGAGTAAATATTGTTTGCCCGCTGGCTTTTACCGAAGGTGTTAAAAAATGGAAAGATAACTTCCCAGAGCAATATGAAGAGATCATTAGTAAAAACCCAATTGGTCGTTTTGGAGATCCACAAAAAGATGTTGCACCTATTGTTGCCTTTTTATTGAGTGATGACAGTCAGTATATGACAGGTCAAACACTTATGGCAGATGGTGGAGATATCATGTTGAGATAATAAAAACAAAAAATATGAATAAATTATTAGGACTTCACCACATCACCGCCATTGCTGGTGATGCCCAACGCAATTACGACTTTTATACCAAATCCCTTGGGTTTCGTCTGGTCAAAAAGACCGTTAATTTTGACGACCCCCAGACCTACCATTTCTATTTTGGAGATGAGGTGGGTTCTCCAGGAACTATCCTCACTTTCTTCCCTTGGGCAAATGTGAGGCAAGGTAAGAACGGTGCCGGTATGGCAACAGATATTGGTTATTCCGTACCGAAAGGAAGTTTGGATTTCTGGAAGACCCGTTTTGAAAATCTGAATATCAATTACGATACAGGCAAACGGTTCGGAGAAAAATATATCACTTTTCAGGATTCTGACGGTTTATGGCTCACTTTAATCGAAGCGAAATATAACGATGAGCGAAGAGGATATGAAACCGCTGAAATAAAAGCCGATGTTGCGATCAAAGGATTTCACACGGTGACATTAACCCTTAATAATATCAAAGCAACTGCGGATATATTAACCGAAATATTCGGTTACAAGCATATTGAAACTGAAGGCAATTTAACTCGCTATCAAACTGATGCGGTTGAAAATGCGGCAATCGTAGACCTATTGGAAATGCCACAAGCCCAAAGAGGTTTAAATGCAGGGGGCACTAATCATCATGTGGCATTTAGGGTAAAAGATGAAGAGGTCTTGATGGCGATTAGAGAAAAAATTGCGGCAAGGGGCCATCACATTACCGAGAAAATAAATCGGGATTATTTCTTTTCACTCTATTTCCGTGAGCCGGGAGGCGTACTGTTTGAAATTGCGACAGACAACCCTGGGTTCGCAACGGATGAGACGGTAGAAAACCTGGGAAGTTCGCTGCAATTACCCGATCAATATAAAGCGATGCGAGATGAAATTGAAAAAGGACTACCGCCGCTTCAAACAAATTAAAAAACCTTATGCACGAGAAAAATATTCAATCAGCTGGTAAATCTATAAAAGAAGCCAAAAAAGTATTGATAATGATACATGGTCGTGGAGCGAATGCCCGTGATATTTTAGGGCTTTCTGCACATTTAAATGTGTCTGACTATGCCTTATTAGCTCCTGAGGCAACAAATAATACCTGGTATCCATACTCGTTTATGGCTGCACCAGAGGCAAATGAACCCTGGCTTTCTTCAGCACTTAAATTGCTCAAAGACCTAGTAGATGAAGTAACCGAACAAGGTATTACCACAGAAAATATATACTTCTTGGGGTTTTCGCAGGGAGCTTGTATGTCCTTGGAATTTGTTACACGTAATGCTAAAAAATGGGGTGGTGTTGTAGCATTTACAGGCGGACTTATTGGTGACAAAATATATCAACAGAATTATTCCGGCAACTTTAATGGGACACCCATATTTATCGGCACCGGAAATCCCGATTCGCACGTACCTATTGAGCGAGTAAATGAAAGTGTCAGTATCCTGCAAAAAATGAATGCCGAGGTGCACCTGCAAGTGTATGATGGCCGGCCACACAGCATCTCTCCAGAAGAGATAGAAGAAGCAAATCGACTGATTTTTAATTAATAATGAAGATTAATAATCAAACAATAAAATGATTAGAGTTACCAGAGTTTATAGCGATAAAAACGGAGAAAGTCACTTTGAGGATATTGAATTACCATTACGGAATGAAGGTGATATCGGTTTTCTCTCAGCAAGAATTCCCGTTAAAGAACTGATTTTTAGAAAGGTAAAGTCCGGCTATGATTATGACTTTCATACTGCACCACAAAAGCAATATATCATATTGTTGGATGGAGAAATTGAAATTGAAACTTCTCTGGGTGAAAAAAGGACTTTCAAAGGTGGCGAAATCTTGTTATTGGAAGATACTGAGGGTAAAGGTCATAAAACGAGAAATATTCAGAATATTGAAAGAAAATCAATTTTTATAACTCTTTAAATTGCACTTAGTTTTTGGGTATAAGCTTCACCCGTTTCAACCAGCTTCCGTGATAATTGAAACATATTATAAAAGTATAAAGGAGCAGATAATATTCCTTAACATTGCTTCCCATTTCAACCCGTAAAACGTGAAAGAAAAGTACAAAAAAATAGCTCCGTACGATTCTCCTGAGCAAGATTGGTGGCAAGGTAGAAATGATGGCTTCGAGCCCTGCCAACTGCGATGGTGGCAGCATATTCAATTACGATCCATAGAGGAGATGTTACCTGATTTTCAACAATCTCCGGTAATTCTTGGTTTTGCCAGTGATGAAGGTGTTGCACGTAATAAAGGAAGAATAGGAAGTGCTGCAGGGCCTCAATATTTACGTAAAGTTCTTTCCAACTTGCCTATTCATAATCCTTCGGTCTCACTTTATGATGTAGGCACTATAAATTGTGTGGGCACCCAGTTAGAAAAAGCACAAGTACGATTGGCTCAAGCTGTCCAAGACATTTTAGAACACAATGGTTTTCCAATTTTATTAGGTGGTGGACACGAAATTTTATTTGGACATTTTAGTGGTACTTCAAAACACTTTGAAAAAAAGAAAGTGGGCATTATTAATTTCGATGCTCACTTAGATATTAGAAAACCAAAAAATAGTGGCATTAGCTCAGGCACTGGTTTTTACCAAGCAGCTCCAGATCCTTCGAACCAAGAAAATGAATTCTTGTATTTGGCGCTCGGAATTCAACGTTCTGGCAACACGGCAGAACTTTTTAATAGAGTAGATAAACTAAAGGCAGAATATGTGCTAGCGCATGATTTTCATTTACAAAATTTAAAAAAAATAAAAGAGCAAGTGCAAAATTTTCTTGTTAAAGCTGATGTGGTTTGCTTAACCTTAGACTTAGATGTATTTTCTGCGGGTATTGCTCCTGGCGTGAGTGCCCCCTCAGCTGCTGGTATTTTGTATGATTATACATTCCAAGAAATAATGAAACTATTGGCAAACAATAATAAAGTGGTTTCCCTGGATATCGCTGAACTTAATCCAAATTATGATATTGATTTGCAGACCGCCAAGCTTGCCGCTCAACTTATTTTTGATTGGATTTATTGGAAATGGAAGTAACTGTTAGAAAACAAATTCCTAAAGTTTTACTTCTTTTTAAAAAAACATAAAACTATTCTATTATGAAAAAAAAATTTTTTAATGCGAAAATTTATCGCAATGATACAGCAACCGAAATGGTGGTTGAAAATGGAAAAATCACTCATATCGGGACTAATCTGCCTAAATGTGATACAGAAATTGACCTTAACGGGAAACTTGTTTTACCACCTTATGTAGATCCTCATTTACACTTGGATTATGTATATACCCTTTCTGAACTTGGTAAGGATGGTGCAGGTTCAGGTACTTTGTTTGAGGCAATTGAACTGTGGCCTCAATTCAAAAAAACCTTGACCAAAGAAAGTGTAAAAAGATTAGCAATGAGGGGAATTAAAGATGAAGTTTCTCAAGGCGTACAGCACATTCGAACACACATAGATGTTACAGACCCAAACTTTACCGCACTGAAGGCAATGCTGGAAATGAGAGAAGAGCTTAAGCACATTGTTGATATTGAAATTGTGGCTTTTCCACAAGAAGGCATGTACATGTATAAAGGTGGACGAGACTTAGTGGAAGAGGCTCTTAAAATGGGGGCTGATGTAGTAGGAGGTATTCCCCACTATGAACCGGCCAGAGAGTTCGGCGAAAAATCCATTCATGATATCGTGAAGCTCGCATTAAAATATGATAAGCCGATTGATGTTCATTGCGATGAAACCGATGACCCACATTCTCGTTTTTTGGAGTTATTAAATGCTCTTGTTTATCTAGAAGACTATGGAAGTAGAACCACCGCAAGTCATACGTGTTCTTTTGGTTCAGCAGATGATTCGTATGCATTTAGAATGATGGATATTTTCAAAAAAAGCAAGATTAATTTTATTTCTTGTCCAACTGAAAATGCATATCTACAAGGTCGTCAAGACACCTATCCAAAACGTCGTGGATTAACCAGAGTAAAAGAATTCATTGAATCTGGAATAAATGTAGCTTTCGCCCAAGATTCCATTAATGACCCTTGGTATCCAATGGGAAATGGAAATATGATGAATATTCTTGACAATGGAATTCACCTCGCCCAAATTATGTCTAAAAAAGATGTAGAAACAAATTTCGATTTAATTACCTATAATGGAGCTCGATGTTTAAATATTCAGGATACTTATGGTTTAGAAGTTGGTAAAGCAGCAAACTTTATTGTATTAAATGAAACAACTGTTTATGAGGCTATTCGCAGAAGAGTAGATGTGTTGGCTTCTGTGCGTAATGGAGAATTCTTGTTCCGTAAAAAAGAAACGGCATATGATATTCCTTTAGGTATTTAATTTAAAATCAAGTATTTATTTAAATATTTCATTTTTGATTTTTCATTAAAAAATTGAAAATAAATGAATTCAATTAATTACAATATTTCCCAAAGACAATAAAAAACAACTATGAGCAAAACAAATTTCAGCACAAGCCAAAATATATTTTCCGTGGCTGATGATGATTTTAATGTCATCGGTAACTTTTGTGGGAATACTATCCGAGTTAATGCCTTCTGGCGTACTTCCACTAATGATGGCCGATTTAAATATCAGTGAAGTGCAAACTGGAAATCTGGTAGGATACTATGCCATAGCTTCGGCCATTTTCGCTATTCCACTTATTTCGCTTACCATGCAGTTTAATCGTAAATATTTGTTGCTTATTTTATTAGGCGGATTTGCTGTATCTAATATAATTGCAGGTCTCGTGCACGATTATACAATAATAATAATTTTAAGAATTATTGGTGGAATTTGTGCTGGGGTAATGTGGCCAATGATTGCCGCTTATGGTATGCGAATAGTAGATGAAAAAGATCACGGAAAAGCCATTGCAGTAATCATGGCAGGAACTACTTTGGGTATTAGTATCGGAATGCCAATTATGACTGCTATCGGTAATGATTATGGCTGGCGAACTGAATTCATAGGTCTTGGAGGATTTATCATCGTTATTGCTTTGATCAGTTTTTTTGTTTTGCCCTCAACACCAGGAGAGAAACTGACAAAAAGCTCTTCACCTTTTGCAATCCTGAAAATACCTGCTGTTTTACTTATTTTACTACTCACAATACTTGGCGTTATTGCACATTATGCTGTGTATGTATATATCACAAGTCTTGTTGATGAAATTCAATTGGCAGGCGGAGTAGAAATGGCCTTGTTGTTTTTCGGAATAGGTTCTTTGATTTCTGTGTTGTTGGCAATAAAATATACTGATAAATACCTGAGATTGCTAACCATTGCAATGTTTGCTTTGATAATAATCTCTATGCTAATTTTCTTAATGTTTGGGGGCACAATTGGAATGGGGCATCTTGCATTCTTTTTATGGGGAGTTTCCTTTGGGCCCTTGGTAACTTTATTGCAGGCAGCTATTAGCAGACAGGTAGAAACCGCCAAAGACGTTGCCACGTCGGTTCAGTCTTCCGTGTTCAATTTATCAATTATGATCGCTTCTTCCGCTGCCGGATTACTGCTCGGAATTTATTCACCAATGAGTCTGGTTTATCTTGCAATTGCATTGTCCGTTCCAGGAATAATCATTTCCATTTTTTCTAAAAAGGCTTTGAACTGATCATTGCAAAACAATTTATTTATACTGAAAAAGCTGTGTAGTAAAAGTTTACTGACATTAATCCAGCTTCACTGTAGCAGCCAGTTTGAGCATTTTATTGCTAATGGAATACATCCATTTCAATTGTTCCCAAACCAAATGCGTCTCTTGTAGATTACGCACTATTGCTTCATCTTTGGGAGTCAAATTTTTAATTTCTAAAGATTTAAAATTTGGTAACTGATCCTCAAAAACAGGGTCGTTATTAGAAATAATCTCCGGCTCGTCGCATTTCTTATCATTTAGGCACTTGAGAACTCGTTCCAAATTTGTATCTATTGTTTCTGTAGCAGTTATAAAACGTACAGATGCTTCTGTAGTTTTATTATTCTGTATGTATGTGCTTAATGAGGCTAATGAAGTTAAAAAGGTGTGGTTCAAGACCACCAATTCGTAAACTTTATCCAATTCTTTTTGCTTCGATTTGGGTTCTTGTGTCATACGCTGAAAAGCAGCGTTTAGATTTGAAGTTTCCAAAAATGCTTCTTTACGTGCTATATTGTAAGAGGTGGGTATGTTTCCCTTTTGCTTATAATATTCGGTAATTTTATAAAGAAAATCCTTGTTGGCCTTCACACTTTTTTCAATACTTTCATTAATTTCCGTGAACTCCCAAGTGGGCCAAAGCCACCTCATTGCCGCATAAGAAAGTCCAACCCCTACAAGAGTATCCAATATGCGGAATTTTATTAAATTCAAAACATCTGGGCTTAGAATAGCATAGATAAAAACGGCACTCAAAGTAATGAAAGTAGCCGAAGCTTTATAGTTTTTCTGTAATAAGGAAACCGCTATCACCAAAGAAATCACACCCATGATTCCGTAGATATAAGGGGTCTGAATCAGGAAAACCAAACCAAAGGCAATTGCACCGCCGATAAGTGTTCCAATTAAGCGATCCTTAGCACGGTTTCTTGTGAGTCCATAACTTGGCCGCATGATAACAATAACAATCAAAAGGATTGAATACGGATTCTGAAAAGCAAAGATTGAACCCAGTGCATACCCAATAATAACTGTAGCTGCGAGCCGAAGTGAATGCCTGAAAATTGGAGATTTAAAACTAAAGTTGCGCACTAATAAATTTGGATCATAATCTTGTAGTGGTAAAAAACGCTTAGCATTTTTTCTATCTATAAATTCAATTTCGGTGAGGTCAGGGTCTCCCAACAGCCATTTTATTCTTTTTAGTTTTTCGAACTGTTTTTCCTGATATTCGATAAAATTTTGAAGCATCAGATATTCTTCGTAGTAGAGCCTGTTGTGCAGCAAGGCTATTTCAAGCTTTACATCGGTAAAACATTGCCTTATTTTATCGTTCTTGGGCAGTTTTTTATAATTATTTTCAGCCTCTGAAATCTTTTTCAATTGAAAAGAAATTTCAAAGATCAGGTCCTGGAATCTTTTAACGTATTGCCCATGATTTCTAAAGAGCACATCCATTCTATTATAATTTACGGGATTGGCGATTGCCGTTTCCAACATTTCCACTAATTGCACAAATATCAAAAGGCGTTTATCCTGATAGTTGGATCTACCGGAGGTTTTTCTGGTAAGAACCAAAATTTCACGCAAGGTTTCGTGATTGTCGGTAAGCTCGCTTTGAAGCTTTAGTAGCTTAACTTGTAGACTTTCACGATCTTCATTTGGATCTACCAATTTCCCTCGTAACTCTATAAATTCAGCCGTAAGTAAAAAGGTTTCCGACAAAAACTCCTCGGTCTCGGCTTTCGGGTTTATTAGATTCCAAATTATTGACAAGAATAAATACCAAAGCCCACCCAACCCAATTAAAACGGCGTATTGGTAAACTTCCAGTACTTCAGATTCATTGGGGAAACTTAATGCCAATGCCATAAGTCCTGAAAAACTGATCAGTGAGGCTCGAAAGCCATAAATCGAAATAAAAGCGATGGCAAAGGTCATCAAACCCAATACGGATAGTAACAGCCAGAAATCAAAATGCAAATAGCCCTTAATGAAACTGACAATCATAACCAATGCAGCGGAAATTAGTATGCCCACCTTTTTATGTCTAAAACTTCCAGTCGCATCGCTTGGTGAACTCCAAAAGGCACCAAAACTCATTGCCATTCCAATTTCTAAATGCCCGAATTGCAAAGCTATTACAGCCGGTAGGGTAACCGCAATGCCAACCCGCACAGCTCTGGTAAAACTGATGCTCTTCATGAACTGCCGTAGTTCCTTAAAATTCTCGGAAATAAAAAGTGTAACACCCAAAGCAAAAAGTTTCTTATGGTAAAATAGGTCTTATTGTAAAATCCAATTCTTATTAGCAACAATGTAATGCCATTGAACTATTCTAAGTCATTTTACAAGTGGAGCATTAAAAGTATTTTTGGAAAGATAAACAGCAATTAGTTATTACTCCCGATCACTGTATTCAGAAACTATAAAGAATTAAACATTGTGATACTCCTTACTGTTTGAAAAAATAACACTTAAACAGATTAAGTATGGAAAATTCAGTAAAAAAAATAGTTGAAAATATGTTTGCTGCCTTTATTAGTGGCGACGCAGATAAATTTGTAGCAACAGTTTCAGATGATACCGTTTGGATTTATCATGGAACACAAATAATTCCTAAGGGAAAGTTTGAAAAAAAGGAAGGTGTAAGAGCTTTCTATAATAATATTATGGAGCGAACCGAAATCATCAACTTTGAACCGCTGCAATATATTGTTGAAGGAAATATGGTAGTGGTGTTAGGAAGAGAACATCAAAAAGTAAAAAGCTCTGGAAGAGAACTGAAACAAGATTGGGTTCAGATTTATACGGTTGAAAACGATTTGATTACAAAAATGGAAGAATTTGCAACTTCGGAAGAAGTAAACTAATGGATTGTTATTGTAATTAAAATTATGCTTCTCTGTAATACCAATAAAGAACTATTGAAATTATTAAATCATTAATCATAAACAAAATAAACAAACCAATTATGCCACTTATAACTAAAAAAGAAATAGCTGAATTAAGCGATGTAAATCAAGAAAATTGTATTTCAATTTTTATTCCGACACATAGAGCAGGCAAAAAAGTATTGCAAGGAGAAGATACACTAGTTCTAAAAAACCAATTAAAAGAAGTCAATAATAAGTTGACAAATAAAGGTTTCTCTGCTGGGGATATTAAGAAAATAATGGCACCTGTTCAGCAATTAATCGATGATACTTCATTTTGGCGGGAACAATCTGATGGTCTTGCAATTTTTATAGCTGAAGGCTTTTCAAAAGTTTATACACTACCTGTGCATTTCCAGGAATATAATTATGTTTCAAATTCCTTTTATTTAAAACCTTTGATGCCAATGTTTGTTGGGGATGGAAATTTCTATTTATTGATGCTTGAAAGAAGCAATGTAAAGTTATATGAATGCACTCATCATAGTTTCACTGAAATCAAAATTGATGATTGTATACCTGAAACGAAACAAGATGTTGTGGGTTATGATTATGAACAAAAAAACCTGCAATTCAGAACGGGACAAGCAGGGCATGGGGCTATGTATCATGGCCAGGAAGCAGCTACCGGGAAACAGAGAAATGAAATCAAAAGATATTTGAGAGCAATAAATGATGGACTATCCCCACTTTTAAAGAAAGATACCATTCCCATGCTGATTGCTGCGCAAGACCCCCAATTTGATATCTACAAAGAAGTAAATACTTATCCCAATGTAATGGAAGAAAATTTAATGGTCAATTTTGGAGATACCGATATTTATGAAATCCATGAGTTAGCGTGGGAAAAGATGGCTTCTGTATTTGACCAGAAAAGAAAGGATAAAATAGCACTCTTCGCCGATGAGCAAGGCACAGGCAAAACGGCTATCGGAATAGATGAAATTATACCAGCCGCCATTAATGGAAAAGTTGATGCGTTATTTTGTGAAAATATATCAGATATTTTTGGCAACTATAAAGAAGAAAATGGTACTATAACTGTCACCCAAAGAGAGGAAGATGACAACACGATATCCTTGATGAATGTAGCAGCGGTAAAAACATTTTTAAATGGTGGCGAAGTGTATTTATTAGATAAAGAAGAAATGCCAAATTCTAATTCCAGAATCAATGCTTTGTATAGATTTTAATTTTGTATAAATATAATAATGGAGACCAAGAATTGAAGTCTTTGAAAAATCGGTTCAGATATATTCTATTAAAAACGATTTGATTAAAAAAATGGAATAATTTGCAACTTCGGAAGAAGTGAAAAAGTTTTTTTTTGTTAGGTATTTCAACATTACAAAAGCATTAAAAAGAAGAAAAATATGAATGAGGATAAATCAAATCACAATCCGCTTATATGCGACATAGAAACCGGAATGTGCGAAACCACTATTGAAAATGATGATAGTGCAGCTCAAAGCAATATACAAGCAAAGGAGAAATCCTTGAAACTATTATATTACACCGATCCAATTTGCTCATCATGCTGGGGAATAGAACCGCAAATACGAAAACTTAAATTGGAATATGGAAATGCTATTGACATAGACTATAAAATGGGCGGTTTATTACCAGATTGGAGTTACAATAGTGGTGGTATTGGTAAACCTTCAGACGTAGCGTCTCATTGGGACGAAGTAAGTGTGCATTACGATATGCCTATTGATGGAGATTTATGGTTAGAAGATCCGCTTGATTCATCTTATCCGCCATCCATTGCTTTTAAAGCTGCACAAATGCAAGACGAAGAAAAAGCCCGTTTGTTTATGAGAGAAGTCAGGGAAATGGTTTTTCTGAAAAAGAAAAATATTGCGAAATGGGAACATTTAGCTTCAGCAGCTAAAACTGTAGGACTTAATGTTGAGCAATTGAAAACCGATTATGAAGGCAAAGCAAAAATTTTGTTTGAAGAAGATTTAAAATTAGCTAAAGAACTTGGAGTAAGAGGATTTCCAACTATATTCTTCATGGATAATGCTGGCAATATGGAAACGGTTTATGGCTCCAGACCTTATGCATTTTATGAGATGGCCATTCTTAAATTAAATCCCAATACAAACAAAAGCGAATACAGTAAAAATTGGGAAACACTTTTTTCAAAATATCATACGCTTACAGCAAAAGAGTATGCTGAACTTTCAGGAACACCAAGAAACGAAAGTGAAAATAAATTGAATGAACTTTCTGAAAAAGGAACATTGAAAAAATTTACAACAAAAAATGGATCTATTTGGTCAATTAAATAATAATCAATTTAAACTTTAATATAATGGGAAAATACACAAGCTTATCTGTAGCCATTAATGACCTTACAAAAAAAGGTTATACTCATAACTTTAATATAAAAGAAGATTTTATAGAATGTCCGGAAAACCAATGTCAATTAAAGCCTGATGATTTTGAAATTGATGAAAAACACCGATTTCAAGAAATGTCTGATGTTGATAATGAAAGTGTTTTATATGCCATTTCCTCAACAGATGGTAAGATAAAAGGTCTTTTGGTAAACGCTTATGGCGCTTATGCAGATTATGCATCGTTCAAGTTGATTCAAAAACTTAACAGACCTGATAGGTAGTTTAAAAAAAGTGTAATTTGCATTTAGTTCTTGGGTGAACAGAACTTATAAAAAGGACCAAATGAGCTTGAGTAATTATATTATTGAATAAGAAAAACGAGTACGGATTTATCCGGCATAACAGAAATTAAAAAAAACTAAATTATGGATTATACAGAAAATATTACAGGAATAAAGATTAATGTTCAAGCAGTGGATATTATTATAGAAGACGACGTAAAAGACACGATACGCAAGAGTATCACACGCCTTAGTCGATTTTCTGACAAAATAGAATGGGCAGATATTTACCTTGAGGACAAAGCGGAAAAGGCAACTCAGCAAAAACAAGTGAGTATAAGATTAGGTGTTCCAGGTAATGACCCTTTCGCTTCATCGTATGGAGATAATTTCCACGCACTTTTAACCGATGTAGAAGACAAATTGCGAAAACAATTGGAAAGGTTATAATATTATTTGCAATCGTATTCTTGAAGCAAAATGCAAATAGAGTACACGTGAAGCAATAACATATTTAATTGTTATTGCTTCACCAAAATTGCTCCCCAAAATGCGGGTAAAATAATGTTAACTTTTTTACCGGTGAAAGTATATTCAGCGCCTTTGTTTAGCACATCTTTATAGTTACCATTCAGTACTTCTCCTATTGCAATTTTTTTTGTATCTGCATTATTATTTAATACCACAATTATTTCCTGCGCATCATTATTTCTTTTATAGGCAAACACATTTTTTTTATCATCCAATATCAATGATTCAAAATTACCTGTATTTAATGCCTCATAAGTTTTACGGATAAAAATTAATGTGCGATAAAGATTAAACATTGCCACATCTGCTTCCACTTTATCGGGTATAATTCTTTTAGTGCCATCCGCATTAAAAACTTCGTCGTTATATTTTTTTTCACTCCATAACATCGGCTTCCTGCAGTCAGGATCATTGGCTCCCCACATACCCACTTCATCACCATAATAAATCATGGGCGCACCAACATACGTCATTTGAAATATCACCATCAATTTTTGAATTGCATATTCTTCCACTGTTGGTTTGCGTGTATTATAATCTGGATTAGTTGCTTTTGTTTTATTGAAATAATCTCCCCATGTACGGAAGCGGGCAATGTCGTGATTTACGATATAAGAAGTGAATCGCTGTGTATCATGACTATCAAATAAATTTTGTTGCACATAAGTAATATCTTTCGGAAATGCATTGCGTAATTCTGCTAATAAAGAATCAAACTCACTGACAGAAATTCTTTGCTCTTGATTAATAAAAAATTCGGAAGCTACCACAGCAAAACCATAATTCATTACAGCATCAAATTCATCGCCTTCCAAATAAGGTTTTACCACTTCAATTTTATCCACTACTTCGGCAGTTAAATATGCTTCGGGATTAATTGCCTTCACTAACAATCGCCACTGCTTCCAGAAATTATGATTCACACAAAACGCCACATCCAATCGCCATCCATCAATTCCATTTGCACGATTTCCATCCGGCATCATCCATCGTGCAGTGCAATCAAAAATATATTTTTTTGGTCCGGCAACAATACCATTTTCATCTTCCTTTATTTCAGGTAAATCTGGCACACCAAACCAACCTTCATATTGAAAAGTAGTACCTGCAATTGTATCATCCCAACTGTTTACAATAAACCAATCTTTATACTTTGATTGCTGTTGATTTAATTTCAAATCCTGAAAAGCAAAACTTGTTACTCCTAAATGATTAAACACACCATCGAAAATAATTTTGATATTACGTTGATGACATTCACGAATTAATTGCAGCATTAATTTATCTGCGGAAGTCCACTGCCAAGTTTTTGGATTAGTAGGATCTTCACTTGCAATTAATAATTTATCACCTTCCGGATCAGGTCCAAATGTAGGATCAATATGATGATACATAATCGCATCATATTTATGTAACGAAGGCGCCCAAAAAACAGGATTTAAATAAATTGCAGTTATTCCTAACTGATCTAAATAACCAAGTTTATCAATGATGCCCTGTATGTCGCCACCATATCTGCGCTTCTGCATATTCCACCAAATATCATGTCCTGATTCTTTTTCCCAGGGCTGCATTTCATACCAATCGCTAGTCCAGCTTTGCACTTGCCATTCACCACTTGTATCGTGTGGCCAGGCACCAATTATATCTGCATTCGTTGGATCATTCAATGTATCACCATTAAAAAATCTTTCTGGAAAAATCTGATACCAAACAGCACTCTTCGCCCATTCAGGTACATCCACTTCCTGCGCAAATATACTTGAGGAAATCAGCAGCAAAAAAATATTACAAATGCATTTCATTGTTTAAAGATTAGCTTTGTATTCTTGAATATGCGAATGAAAATACAACTTTTGTTTTTAAGTATTTCTCTCCTCATTATTGACTCTGTCAGTTCTCAAACACTACCATACACCAAACTTTTTGATGATACTAAAGTAAGTAGCATTTATATTTATTTAGATCCGGATTCCTTAGAAGATATTTATGATAATTTAGAAAATGAATATGAGCATACTGCATTATTTATTTTCGACGATGGAGTAAGTTATGATACAGTTGAAAATATCGGTTTCAGATTACGAGGAAATACTTCATTGAGTTCTGAAAAAAAATCTTTTAAAGTTTCTTTTAATACTTATGTGCAGGGACGTAAATATGAAGGTGTTGAAAAATTGAATTTATTGGGTATGCATAATGACCCGACAATGGTGCGTGAAAAATTATATTTCGATACATACAATGCGATGGGAATGCCACAGCGTCGTTCCAATTTTGTAAGAGTGTATTTGAATGATGATTACTATGGACTTTATACAAACATGGAGCAAATAGATGAAGTGTTTTTGAAGAACAGATTCGGAGATAATTCGGGAAATTTATTTAAATGTACATATCCTGCTGAATTAGATTACCGTGGTTCGAATGCATCTGCTTATATTGATCAGGGTTATGAATTAGAAACAAATAAAGAAGAAAATAACTGGGATGATTTAATTGAATTGGTTAACGTCATTAATAATTCTTCGGATGCAGATTTTGTTTGCGCTTTGGAAGAAGTTTTTAATGTGCAACAATATTTATGGATTTATGCTTTGGATATTTCTTCAGGGCATTGGGATAGTTATACGGGCAACATTAATAACTACTATTTGTATCATAATATCTTCACGGATAAATTCGAATTTCTTTCTTTCGATACTGATAATACATTTGGTGTGGATTGGTTGGGTTTCGATTGGACTGAACAAGATATTTATAATTGGCCAACAGGTTGGTATGATGTACCACTTGCAACAAGAGTATTGGAAGTGACCGAATACAGAAATCAATTCAGTACTTATTTAAAAATAATTAAGGACACTTATTTACAACAAGATTCTGTTGCAGAAAAAGTGTTTGCATGGCGGGATTTAATTGCAGAAGCTGCTGCGGAAGATGAATATCGCACTTATGATTGGGGATATACTTTTGATGATTTCTGGGATGGATTTAATACCAATGATATTGATGGACATACGCCTTATGGTATTACAAATTTTGTGGAAAGTAGGAATGCATTTACGGAAAATCAACTTGAAGAATATACCATGCCACCTGTGGTTTGGAAAATATCTCACGACCCGTTAGTACCTGGCAGGTTTCAAACTTTTACAATCAATGTAAATGTGGTTGACGATGGTGAAATCGAGTATGTACTTGCGCATTTTTATGCAAACGGAAATATCTTCGAAGATAATTTTATAGAATTATTTGATGATGGATTGTATGGTGATGCAATTGCTAATGATGGAATTTTTGGACAGGAATATCCATTTACAACCGGTGTAAGTTTTTTTGATGTTTTAATTGAAGTGCAAGATGCGGATGGAAATACAGGAGTTTATCCTCCATGTGATTACTATCGAATTAATATTGATCCTTCTGTTCCTTCAATTACAATTAATGAAGTTCTTGCAAAAAATAATTCAGTGATTACAGATAATGCAGGTGAGTATGAAGATTATATTGAGTTATATAATTGGGGTGAATTGCCTCAGGATATAACCGGATTTTTTTTAACCGATGATCCGGAAAATCCAAACAAATGGCAGTTTCCTTCAACCATAATAAATCCGGATAGCTATCTATTAATTTGGGCAGATGATGAAGTAGATCAAGGAGCATATCATACCAATTTTAAATTGAGTAAATCAGAAGAATTTATCGGACTTTATTCTCCGGCCACAAATTGGTTTGCAGTAGTAGATTCCTTTTCTTTTTCAGAACAAGCAGCAGATATTTCCTACGGAAGAATACCAAATGGTTTGGGAAATCTTGAAGTATTACCATTTCCAAGTCCAGGTTATAATAATGAACAAGACGATGCACCACCACCTGTAAATAATCCGGAATATCCATACCTTACTAATAACCCAAGCAACATTAATTCATCCTTGTTTTTTCAATCAGATGGCAATACCAGATATACAATATTTCTCACCGATATAGCAGGAAGAAATGTGGCAACGTTATATGATGGTTTGCCTGATAGTGGCATTGCAGAACTGCAGATTACAACATCAAACTTAACTAAAGGTGTTTACTTTGTTCATTTAAAAAGTGAAAAAGAAATCACAACACTTGCTTTGATAAAAATATAATATGCTTGCACCTGCTGCATCAGAAACTTAACTTTACGACACAACTTAAAACTATGGGAAGAGCATTTGAATACAGAAAAGAAAAAAAGTTTAAGCGATGGGATGCCATGGCAAAAAATTTTACGAAGGCAGGTAGAGAAATTTCAATGGCTGTAAAAGAAGGCGGCTCTGATCCCAACTCTAATGCAAAACTTAGAATGGCAATTCAAAATGCCAAAGGATATCAGATGCCGAAAGATCGAATTGAAGCTGCAATTAAAAGAGCTACTTCAAAAGACGAAGGCGATTTTGAAGAAATAGTATATGAAGGTTATGGTCCGCACGGAGTTGCAATGATAATTGAATGTGCTACAGATAACAGTACAAGAACGGTTGCAAATGTGCGAATGCATTTTAACAGAGGGAATGGTTCGTTGGGCACACAAGGCTCTGTAAATTTTATGTTTGATCGCAAAGGATTAATTACAATTGAAAAATCAAAAATTAATCTGGAGGAAATAGAACTGGACTTAATTGATGGCGGTGCAGAAGATATTCAGCAGGATGATGAAATGGTTTACATCTATTGTCCATTTACTGATTTTGGAACAATGGCGCACAAAATAGAAGAACTGCAATTAGAAATAAAACAAGCGGAGTTAGTTCGTTTGCCACAAACTAAAGTAAAGTTGAGTGATGAAGATCAGGAACAAATTTATAGTTTGATTGACAGATTTGAAGAAGATGAAGATGTGGTGAATGTATTTCACAATATGGAAGAAGAATAAATTGAAATTTTCAAAATAAAAAAAGCCGCCCAATCAGGCGGCTCTTTTTTTTCTTTAAACTTCGGAGATTAATTTGCCAATTTTACATTAGTGGCATTTTTTCCTTTACGTCCGTCAATGATGTCGAATGTAACTTCGTCATTTTGCTGAACCTGATCAATAAGGCCAGACTGATGAACAAAAATTTCTTCATTAGTTCCGTCTTTCACTATGAATCCGAAACCTTTGGTTGCATTAAAGAATTTGATTTTTCCTTTTTCCATTGTAATAAATAATAAAAATTAATAATTAATAATTCGTAAAGATAATAAAGTTATAGAGGTGATAAACGAAAGTATGCCTACTTAATTTTAAAACCTTTTTAAAATTTGAAATTGCGCATTAAATCTCCGGCCATGTTTCAGGATCCACTTCATTCATTATATTATAGATACAACTAAAAATGTCTTCAGTATTTGGTTTGCCAAAGTAATCTCCGTCGGAAGCATAAGCTGTACGATGCGCCTTTGCTGAAAGTGTTTTTGGAAAACTATCTAAATACCTAAACAGACTTTCATCTTTAAAAACCATATCTAACATATAAGCCGATGCACCACCGGGAACATCCTCATCAATAAATACCACTCTGTTTGTTTTACGGATAGAAGTATTTATAATTTCATTTGTATCAAAAGGCAATAATGTCTGCACATCAATTAGCTCAACAGAAATTCCAATTGCTTCCAACTGAACTATTGCCTCTTCAATAATGCGCAAGGTTGAACCATAGCTAACAATGGTAATATCAGTACCTTCTTTTAAAATTTCTGGAATACCTAAGGGCAATGTAAATTCAGAATAATTATCGGGAAGTTGCTCTTTTAATCTGTAGCCATTCAAACATTCAATAACAATTGCAGGCTCATCACTTTGCAATAATAAATTGTACATACCCGCAGCTTGTACCATATTGCGGGGAACACAAATACGCACGCCTCGACAGCTATGCAATATCATTCCCATCGGAGAGCCTGTATGCCAGATACCTTCCAGACGATGCCCTCTTGTGCGAATAATTAATGGTGCTTTCTGACCGCCCTTAGTTCGGAATTGCAATGTTGCAAGGTCATCCGTTATTGGTTGTAAGCCATAGATTAAATAATCCAGATATTGAATTTCAGCAATTGGTCTGAGACCTCGCATTGCCATTCCAATTCCTTGACCGATAATAGTTGCTTCACGAATACCTACATCAAAAATTCTGTCCTCACCAAATTTTTCCTGTAATCCCGCAAAGCCTTGATTCACATCTCCTATTTTACCTAGATCTTCACCAAATGCAATCAATTCCGGATAGCGATTAAAATTATTTTCAAAACATTTATTCAATATTTCAAATCCATTTAATTGAACAGAATTTTCTGAATACTCTGCCTTCACTTCATTAATTGCTTCTATTCTTTTATCTGATTGACTATATAAATAAGAATTATATCTGTCAGCATTTATATCTTCATATTCTTTAACCCAAGCTTTCAATTCATCTAATTGCTCACTAGATTCACCGGCACAAATGAATAATGCACGTCTTGCAGTTTTCATAATATCTCGACGAATGGGATCCATAGTACTTTTTAATTCCTGAACCAACTTTTCCATTTCATCAGTATGAGTTGTGGCAGAAATGAGCGCATTCAGTCGAATAAATAATACATCCATGTCGGTTTTAATAGACAAGATATGTTTGTTCCATGCATTTTTCTGGGCTTGTCTGGCGAAATTTTTTGCTTCTTCCACCATTAAATCCAAGGCGGCAGCATCCGCAAGATTATTGGCTATTATCCATTCACGCATTTTTTTAATGCAGTCAAATTCTGTTTCCCATTCAAGCCGTTCCTTTGATTTATATCTCTCATGCGAGCCACTAGTAGAGTGCCCTTGAGGTTGTGTAACTTCTTTTACATGAAATAAAACAGGGATATGTTCACGACGACAAAGACCAATGCCTTCTTCAAAAGTTTGCATCAATGCGGCATAATCCCAACCTTTAACTTCGTAAATCCTAATACCATTTCCATTTTCATCCAATTGAAATCCGGATAACACTTCAGAAATATTATCTTTTGTTGTTTGATATTTACGTGGTACTGAAATACCATACCCATCATCCCAAACAAATATTGCCATTGGAATTTTTAAAACACCGGCAGCATTCAGAGATTCCCAAAAAACACCTTCGGAAGTGGATGCATCACCGATAGTTGTAAAAACTACTTCATCACCATTTTCCGAAAAAGGAGTATTCTGTAATTCTTTTATAGACCTGTATTTTTTAGAAGCAAGTGCTAAACCTACTGCTCTTGCCATTTGGCCTGCGGTGGGTGAAGTATCAGAGGCGGTGTTTTTTAAGTTCTTCAGTTCTTTCCAATTACCGTTTTCATCTAAGCTGCGTGTTGCAAAGTGTCCATTCATTTGGCGGCCTGCGGAGTTTGGATCATCAATTACAGATGGAATTGCATATAGCTGAGAAAAGAATTCTTCCACTGTTCCCATCTCAGATGAAAAGATAAAAGTCTGATCCCGATAATATCCGGATCTAAAATCTCCTTCACGAAATTGACGAGCCATTGCTAGCTGGGCCACTTCCTTTCCATCACCAAAAATTCCAAATTTTGCTTTACCTGTAAGTACTTCCTTTCTACCTAACAAGCTTGCTTCTCTACTTATTAATGCTATTTTAAAATCTTCTAAAACCTCTTTTTTAAAATCTTCAAAGGTTAATTTCTCTATTGCTATTTTTTCCGGCATAATTTCTTAGATATGCTAACAAAGATAATTAAATGCGATTTGGGTTTTAAATATGTCTGTAAAACCACAGTAGATATAGTTTCATGGTATGGTTGTTGTTAAATTTTGCGCAGCTCAAAATGAAACTATAGGGCTATTTAAAAAAATTATTTTCAAACATAAAAATGTAATACAATGAAAAAACTGTTCTCAATTATTGCAATCGTCTCCTTTTCAATGGCAACTATATTTGCACAGGAATTAACAGAGGCAAACCCCAACGCACCTGAATTTAAATGGGTGGAAGAAACTCATGATTTTGGAACTATACCACAAAGCGTTCCGGTAACTAATAAATTTTATTTTGAAAACGTAGGTAAAGAACCGCTTATCGTAAGCAATGTGCAGAAAACTTGTGGATGTACAGTTACCGATTGGACAAAAGAACCTGTAATGCCTGGTCAAAAGGGATTTGTTGCTGCTGAATTTAATGCCGCTAAAGAAGGGCCCTTTACAAAAGCTATTACTGTTCAGTCAAATTCTAAAACACCAAATGTAAAATTGTATTTCAAAGGGACTGTTCAAAAAGCCGAGCAAACAGGCAGTGTTCCTGAACAAAAAACAATCTTTAATTCAGATAATTAATTTTTAACTTCTAATAAAAAGTCCGTAAGCATTAAGCTTACGGACTTTTTCTATTTTTGACACATGCCAAACATATCAAACAGAGGGCAAATAATGCCCGCATCACCTATTCGAAAGCTTGTACCATTTGCTGAAAAAGCAAAAATCAGAGGTATGAAAATTTACCATTTAAATATTGGTCAACCCGATATAATCACTCCTCCGGAAATGATTGAAGCGGTTAAAAAAACTGATCTTCAGGTAATTGAATACAGTCATTCGGCAGGGAATGAAAGCTATCGTAGAAAATTAGTGGATTATTATAATTCATGCGGTATTAAATTGAATCACCATAATATAATGATTACAACAGGTGGTTCTGAAGCGATACAATTTGGAATGCTGAGTTGCTTAGATGCTGAAGACGAAATAATTGTACCTGAACCCTTGTATGCGAATTATGTGGGATTTTCCACTGCTGGCAATATTCATATTAAACCTATTACTTCTTCTATTGACAACGGTTATGCATTGCCGCCAATCGAAGAATTTGAAAAACTGATTACACCAAAAACAAAAGCGATTCTAATTTGCAATCCGAATAACCCAACAGGATATTTATATTCAAAGAGTGAATTGCAACAGTTAAGAGATATCGTTATCAAACATGATTTATTTCTTTTTGCGGATGAAGTGTATAGAGAGTTTGTGTATGATGGCGCCGAACATTTTTCAGTATTAAATCTTGATGGATTAGATGAGCATGTAGTATTGATGGATTCCATTTCCAAAAGATATAGTGCATGTGGTGCAAGAATAGGTGCATTGGTTTCCCGCAATAATAAATTTATGGAAACAGCTTTAAAGTTTGCGCAGGCAAGATTAAGCCCTCCTACTTTAGAACAAATTTTGGCAGAAGCATTTACAGAAGTGCCCGCTACTTATTTTGATTCTGTAAAATCCGAATATTTAATTCGTCGTGATTTATTAGTACAAAGATTAAATGCAATGAAAGGCGTAAAATGCCCAACACCGGGCGGTGCTTTTTATGCAATGGCTCAATTACCTATTGATGATTCCGATGTTTTTTGTCAATGGCTTTTAGAAGAATTTAATATGAATAATGAAACAGTAATGCTTGCACCGGCTACGGGATTTTATAGCAGCCCCGGATTAGGAAAACAAGAAGTGCGAATTGCTTATGTACTGAAACAAAAAGATTTAAATAGCGCCATGGATTGTCTTGAACAAGCTTTGAAAGTATATCCCGGACGCACTGTTTGAATGGTGAGTGGTGAATAGTGAATGGTGAATGGTGAGTAGTGAGTAGTGAATGGTGAATAGTGAGTGATGAGTGATGAGTGATGAGTGATGAGTAATGAGTTTTTCAATATTGAATTTTATTTTGCTAAAAGCTACAAGCTAATCGCTAATAGCCATTATATAAAGGATGAGTTTTGTTTTATCAATAGTCAATGTCAATAGTCAATAGCCAATAGCCAACAATCAATAATCAAATAAAATAAAAACCAATCGAAATTGATCCTTACCAGCATATCCTTAGGCAATCTTATTATTACCGAACCGATGACGAGTCTTACAGATGTATTCCTAAGTGTTATCGCTTTTATTTTATTTTCCAAAGTAAAAAAGAATTGCACAAAAGGATTTTTCTTCAACTCCTGGGCATTGTTTTTTTTATTTATGGGCATCAGTACTTCCATAGGCACATTTGCTCACGGATTTAATGAGGAATGGGGCAGTAAAGTGCATAATATTTTATGGATGCTGATGAATATTAGCGTGAGTATGGCGGTGTTTTTTAGTATGCAAGCCACTATCATTTTTATTGGTGCAGAAAAGTTTTGGAATCGTCTTTTTTTAATTATTAATATAGTTATCCTTATAGGCTTTGTAATTGCAACACTCGCCTGGAATAAATTTGAAATACTGAAAATCCACACAGGTATTGGTGTCGCATTAATTTTTACAACGCATGTTATTGCAACGATTAAAAACCATTTTGGTAGCGGTTGGATAGTAGCGGCATTCAGTTTATCATTACTTACTCTTCTCATTCATTCTTATCAAATCTCTGTAAGTGAATGGTTCAACTTTAAGGATATTAGCCATGTGTTCATGATGATGAGCTTGGTTTTAATTTATATCGGTGTGTATAGAATGAGCCGAAATACAGATCTGTCTTTCCGTAGAGAAAACTTAACTAATTAAAAAAAATATAAACTTCAAACTGATTATTCATCTGCATTTTTTTGAGAATGAATAAAAGATATAAATTCTATTTATAAGTACCCGGGGCGGAATTGAACCTGCCTGACTGACGTCAGTCAGGCAGGCTCGCACTACCTTTATCTGCTGAATATTTTCTTAAAAAAATTTTTCCGCTTGCATGCTTCAAATATTTTTCATGTGACCTTGCTTCAATGCGTGTTGCAAACTCTTTGGTATAAATTAGGTGATATGGCCTGTTAGGTTTTGTTGTTCTTTCATAACCATTATTATGTCTTTCTATTCTTGCTTTTATATCAGAAGTAAGCCCTACATAAATGTAGTTTCTTACTGTGCTTTGTATTGCATCAACAATAAACATATCTTTTATTTATTGTACCCGGGGCGGGAATTGAACCCGCACGGACATCGCTGTCCACAGGATTTTAAGTCCTGCGTGTCTACCAATTCCACCACCCGGGCAACAAAGAACTTGAATTAAATTCCCTCCTTGAAAGAGGGAGTTTGAGTGGACTTTGAGCGAGAGACGAGATTCGAACTCGCGACCCCGACCTTGGCAAGGTCGTGCTCTACCAGCTGAGCTACTCTCGCAATTGGAGTGCAAATATAAACCACTCGTGCTAAATCAAAAAACCAAAATGGAATTTCATGGTTTTGTATATTCTAAATGTATTTTTGCGAAACAAGTTAAATAACAATATGAAAAAAATAATTGAATGTGTTCCGAATTTTAGTGAAGGTCGGAACATGGATATCATTAAAAAGATTACTGACGAAATTGAAAAAGTGGAAGGCGTTACATTATTAGATGTGGATCCGGGTAAAGCTACCAACCGCACTGTGGTAACTTTTGTTGGCGAGCCTAGGGATGTGGTTAAAGCAGCATTTGTCGCTATTCAAAAAGCGGCAGAATTAATTGATATGCGCAAACATACCGGAGAACATCCGAGAATGGGAGCTACTGATGTATGTCCATTTGTACCTGTTGCGAATGCCACTATGGAAGATTGTATTGCCTGTGCAAAAGAGTTAGGTGAAATGGTAGGTGAAAAGTTAGGTATTCCTGTGTATTTATATGAAAGTGCTGCAAGTAATGATCAAAGAAAAAATCTTGCAAATATTCGTTCGGGTGAATATGAAGGAATAAATAAAAAAATTACAAGCCCTGAATGGAAACCAGATTTCGGTCCTGCAACATTTAATGAGCGCAGTGGGAATACTGCTATCGGTGCACGTGATTTTCTGATTGCATTTAATGTGAATTTAAATACTACGAGTATAAAGCGGGCAAATTCTGTAGCCTTTGATGTGCGTGAACAAGGCAGAGTTGATCCATCCGGAAACAAAGATGCAAACGGTGAGGTAATTCGCATTGCAGGAAAATGTAAAGCAGTAAAAGGCATTGGTTGGTTTATAGAGGAATACGGAATTGCACAAGTATCCATGAATTTAATCAATACAAATATCACCCCTGTGCATATAGCATTTGATGCGTGTGTTGAGAGTGCATATAATAGAGGTATGCGTGTAACAGGAAGTGAGTTGGTTGGATTAATTCCATTGCAAAGTATGATTGACGCAGGAAAATATTTTTTGCAAAAACAACAGCGATCTACAGGTGTAAATGAATCAGATTTAATAAAGATTGCAATTAAGTCTATGGGCTTAGATGAATTATCTCCATTTAATCCTGAAGAAAAAATTATTGAATATAAACTTGCCGGAAAAAATAGACATGGCAAATTAGTGAGCATGCCATTGCATGTATTTGCTGGTGAAACTGCAAGCGAATCTCCTGCACCTGGTGGTGGTTCCGTTTCTGCGTATGTGGGAACATTGGGAGTTTCTTTAGGTATTATGGTGGCAAATTTATCCTCACAGAAAAAAGGATGGGAAGATAAACTTGAATCATTTTCTTCATGGGCTGAAAAAGGACAACAAATTAAAGACAGATTATTACACATGGTAGATGAAGACACCAATTCTTATAATGCAATTATGGATGCCTTTACATTACCAAAATCAAATGGAGAAGAAAAAGAAATTCGCAAAAATGCAGTTGAGAAAGCTACAAAATATGCGACGGAAGTTCCTTTCAAAGTAATGGAAATATGTTATGAAAGCATGGATTTGTTGCAGGCAATGACAGCAGAAGGCAATCCAAATTCAATTACAGATGCAGGTGTTGGGGCCTTGTGTGCAAACACTGCTGTAAAAGGTGCGTATCTGAATGTGAAAGTGAATGCCAAGGATATAAAGGATAATGAATTTGTAGAAGACATTCTTCAAAGAGCTGAAAAAATTGCAGTGGCGGCAGCAGAAAAAGAGCATATTATTATGGCTGCATTAAAAGCAAAATTCAATTAGTATTTTATTTTTTAAATACGGCAACAAACATTGTATCTGCTCCCTTATCAGAATAAGTGAGATATTGAGTGCTTTGCAATAGTAGTTGTAATTCGTTTGAAATATATTCTACGTTGTTTTCATTTTCAACTTTATAAACTGAGCAAGTGATATAAAGTAATGCGCCTCCTGTATTCAATTTTGTAACGATATTTTTTAAAATACTTCTTTGCAATTGTGCGTAGAAATTAATATCAGCAATATTAAAATGTTGCAGATATGCAGGGCTTCTCCTCCATGTTCCCGAGCCGGTACATGGTACGTCCGCAATGATTCCATCACACATTGGTATTACATTTAAATCAACATCATCTGTACTTAAATTAAGATGTTGCACATTAATATTATTATAACCATGTCGTGCAAGACGTTCCTTGTAATTTTCTAAAATAGAAAGTCTGGAATCCGATGCAAACAGATTCAGATTTTTCATTTTCTCCAACAGTAACAATGATTTTCCACCAGAACCGGCACAGCAATCCCACCATGTGGAATTTTCTTTTGGTTGCATAAATGCAATTGTTTGTTGCGAAGCAAAATCTTGTATTTCAAAAAATCCATTCAGATATGCCTCGGTATCAGTAAGCGGATATACGCCTTCTATTAACCATGTATGATCTGAAATTATTGAGTATTGTATATTTTTTTCTGTAAATGATTTTTCTAATTGTTCTCTATATTTTTGATTAACTCTAATAAATATTTCCGGTTGATAGAAATGTGATTTTATAAAAATATTTGTATCAATCTCATCACTGATTTCTAATTGAGCGGGAAAATAACCTGTATCGTCTAATTGCAATTTGCTTCGTATATTTTCAATGGAAACTTCATCTTCTAAATCTGGAATTTCTAAAGATGCCCTTGCAATTGTCGGAATCAACGCTGAGGCAAAATGCAATACTTGGTTTGTATCTATAAATGTATTATTGCCCAGAATTCTGTAATAATTATAAATAAGTTGTTTAAAATTTTTTCTGTCAGTGGAACCCATCACCTTATTCTGCTTGAAATATTGTTTTAAAACATATTCTAAAGGTGCATCACCATTGTATTGATTTATAAAATCAAGTGCTCTGTTTATTAATGAAAAATATCTGCTCACGATAATTATTTGTTGTGCATTAAATGTAAGCAGAAAATTACAGATATAATTTGTTCAAGGAACAAGAATGCAGATTGAAATAAAATCCTAATATCTTTACAAACTTCAAAAATAATTTCAAACTATTCATGCAAACTATTCCATTTAAATTCTAACCATGCAAAAAATAACTGAACAGGATTCTCACTATAATCAATTAGAAGAAATGAGTACTCGGTCTATTTTAGAAAACATGAATCGGGAAGATCGCAGCGTACCTGATGCAATTGAAAAAGTAATTCCTGTAATTGAAAAGTTAGTAGATGTGATTGCAGATAAAATGTTAAGCGGAGGCAGATTATTTTATATCGGCGCAGGTACTTCAGGCAGAATAGCAATTACAGATGCATCGGAATGTCCGCCCACTTTTGGCGTGCCATTTAATTTAGTGATAGGAATAATTGCAGGTGGTGATATTGCAATTCGTAAAGCGGTGGAACACGCAGAAGATAATATTAATGGCGGTTGGGAAGATTTAAATTTATATCAGGTACGTTCAAATGATGTGGTGATTGGTGTGGCTGCATCGGGTTCCACGCCTTATGTGGTTGGTGCTTTGCAAAAATGTAGAGAACATAAAATAATTACAGCTTGCATCACTTGTAATCCCGAAACTCCTGTTGCAAAACATGCAGACTATCCGATTGAAGTTATTGTAGGTCCGGAATTTATTACAGGTTCTACACGATTAAAATCCGGTACTGCGCAAAAATTAGTTTTGAATATGATTTCCACTGCAACAATGATTAAACTCGGAAGAGTGAAGGGAAATAAAATGGTTGATATGCAACTTACGAATGATAAATTAATTGATCGTGGTAGTAAAATGATTGCAGACTCACTTGAAATTGAATACGATAAAGCAAAAGCATTATTATTAAAAGAAGGTAGTGTTCGTTTGGCAATAGATAAATATAAAAAATAATTTTTTTGCAAACATTTTATACAACTATTGTATTTATACAACATAGCTATTACCTTGCGTTTTGAAATATGCAAAATCTCGAACCATATTATAACTGGCTTGAATATTATTCTTCGGAAGCAGATGCATTGAGTCCTTTCCATGGCAAAGAATACAGCGAGTTTGAATTCAGCAATACCATTTACAATTATTATATCCATCCGCAATGGGATGATTTCGAATCCAGTACTTTATATCTGAAAGTATTATTTGCAGATTACGATGATGGGTTTGTAATCATTGAATTGATTGGCGAATGGAATGACTGTTTGCACAACGATATTATGCTTCTAAAACGCAATGTCATTGACGTATTTATAAAGAACAAAATCAATAAGTTTATTTTAATCGGAGAAAATGTCTTAAACTTTCATACGGATGATGATTGCTATTATGAGGAATGGTTTGATGAAATTGATGATGGATGGATTGCATTATTAAACTTTCGTGATTTTGTAGAACATGAAATTAAATCTGCTCATCTTGATCAATATATGTTGATGGGATTTCCGGTAAATGATATCAATTGGCGGAAGTACACACCAGATAGTCTTTTTTCATTTATTGATGAAATGACAACCAAACGTTTGCAGCCACCTTCCAGAAATATTTAATTTACTATATGTAGATTTTAATTGTATTATAAAAAATCAAAAATATTTTTTTTATACCTCAACGATAAATTTTACTCTTATTTAATGCATCCTGATATTTCTTAGCATTGCGGTTATGCTCCTGCAATGTAACTGCAAAATTATGGTAGCCTGAAAAATCTTCTTTCGCACAGAAAAAGATATAATCATTCTTTTCATAATTCAACACTGCTTCCAAATAATTTCTGGGTGGCATACATATCGGTCCCGGTGGAAGGCCGGTATATTTATAAGTATTGTACGGCGAGTTCACCGACATATCTTTTTTCAATATTCTCTGAATAGTAAAATCACCGAGTGCAAATTTTAAAGTAGGATCTGCTTGTAAAGGAATATTTAATCGCAAGCGATTCATATACACACCGGCAACTCTTTTTGCTTCATCAGCTTTTTTTGTTTCAGCATACACTATAGATGCAAGTGTATATACTTCCTGTGGCGTTAATCCAATAGAAGCCGCTTTATCTGCACGGTCTCCTTTCCAAAATTTTTCATGCTCTTTCAACATGCGTTCTACAAATTCCTCGGCAGAAGTATTCCAATAAAATTCGTAAGTATCAGGAATAAAAATGGTGAGAATATTTTCCTGAGAAATAAATAATTTTTTAAATATAGTTGCAGTATCAAAATAAAAAATAAACTCTAATGAATCTGCTTCAATACTCTTTGCAAGTTTTCCGGCTAATTGCTCTTTGGTAAAAACATTATTAAATGTCACCATCACTGGTTCTTGTTTTCCACTGCGCAATAAATTAATAAGCGCATTATTACTCATACCTTCTTCAATAAGATATTTTCCGGGTATTACCTTACTAAATCTTTTTTTCTCTGCTGTCCACAAAAAAGTATTTGCATTATTTATAATTTGTTGATCTTTTAAATGTGCCGTTAAACCGGCAAGGTCAGTACCCGTAGGTACATATAGATAGGTACTTTCCTCTGTAGTAATCACATTGGATTTAAATACTCTATTATACACATAATACGCTGCAATTGCTGTGATTAGCAAAACAACAATTACAATTATCCACCAAGTACGATATGTTCGTTTATTCATAATCAGCAGCAAAAATACATTTGTTAAAAATAAAAAACTCCGACACCCTTTTGGATGCCGGAGCTTCTATATAACCACTAAATGACTGCTATTCATAATTTGTATCGTAAAACACAATATTAATTTCAAAAAATGCCCCCGGGTTTAAGCATTCAGTGATAATTTCAGCATCTTCCAAAGCACACATTGCATAATTTTCGAGAAATATATTTTTTGATTCCACATCCTGAATCTGGATTTTATTCTCTTCATCCACAATAAAAGTTATATGGACAGTTCCATTCAGATCTGCATCAAAAAATGATGTGCAATTACTCATCAGGTATTTAATTTCTTCGGGATATGATTTTGCTGCGCAATTTGCATCCGGGCCGGCAAATGTATTACCTGTAATTAATAATCCGGCAACGATTAGTAAGAAAGTAGTTTTCATAATTTTAATTTTTAAAGGGTAAAAAATAAACCTGCGATTTGTATAGCAAATAAACAGTGAGTTGTCTTATGATTTGTTTAAATCCTATTAAATAAAATTCAGTTTGTGTTAAGTATTTCGCTGGTTAGTTAAATGGGAATTTCTTTTGTTAAGTAGTATTAAAAGTCCCGCTCGTGAACGGGACTTAATTGTACAAACCGAGATGACAATCTATTTGGATTGTACAAAATCAATTACTACTGCAAATGTTTTTCCGATTAAAGATTCTTTCGCTTGCATAAACACACCTTCCAAAGATTGTTTGATATGATATTCAGATAAATAGTCATTGGCTTTAATGCTTACTACATGTATGCGATTGTTGTCGTCAACCGTGAGTCGCACATTCGCTTCGCCAGTTAATCCAAGTGATTCTACCAATATGTTATCAGTAACAATTTCGTTTACTTGGCTTTTAATTTCTTTTTTATTTCCATCATTAATACCGCCTGGTGTATTACCTGCATGTGCTGTTATAGATGCGAAAAGGATTGTTGAGATTAATAAAGTTTTCATTGTTTAGTTTTTTTTAAAATTTGAGTTACAGCAATTAGGCGCACAGGTATAATCGAATGTTACACCTGATGTAAAATAAGTTGTGTTAAAGAATGTTAAGCCTTTTTCGAAGGCTTTTCCCAGATAAGTAGAGGACCGAATAAAGCAAAAAAGAGAATGCCACTTAATGTTTCAAACATGCATTCAGTGAGAATAGAAATAGAAAGAATGAGTAGAAAAAAAAACAACATATATCTGCGGCTCCAGTATGCAACGTGTAATAATGCGGCAAGCGCAATACAAAACATCAGTAATGCAGGCCAACCACCATCCACCACTAGTTGTAAATATTGATTGTGCGTATTGTACCGTTCATCTACACCTTTTTGAAAATTATTTTTTGCATAATACTCCACTAATTTATCAGTGGATACATCAGCGCCTACACCCTGCCAGTTGGAATCATTAATTAATTGCCAGGCAGATAACCATTGATACTGACGAGACAACACACTGTTGTCGTAATTCACTTCATTATAATTAAATAACATACCTACTCTTGTGCGTATATCTTTATTGGAAAGTGCAATTGCAGATAATAGTACTAAAGCAAGAATTAAATAAGTTATTGCAAGTTTAAATTTACCTTGTTTCTTCCCCCAATACACAAACATCCAGATAAGAGAAATCCCACCAATCAGAATTGCAGTTTTTGCAGTAAGTATTAATAAGTAAACAAACATAATTGCCAAAGCAATTAAATAAAATATCCTCTGCTTTTTTTCAAGTTTAGAATTATTTCTAAAAAAATCAATCCCGGTAATTACGATAGCGAAGTTGATATACATACCAATATAAGAAGGATGCATTGTAGTGAACCTCACTAATTCTTTATAGAAAAAATGAGAAACGCCATGCATTAAATAATTTAAGATTGCAATAACAATTGAAACAAGAATAAAAACAAGACATGAAAAAACAAACAAGCGAAGCATTCTGCGAAATAACTTTTCGCCGGGAGGTTTTAAAAAGAAAAATAATAAAGGAGTAGCAAACAGATATAACTTTCCCGACACATCCTTCCATGCAAGTGATTGATCGTTTGCAATAAAAAAACCGGGAAGAAATGCAAAAAATATCAAACACCATAATAACATTTCCGGATTGCGATTACCCGACTTAACTCCACCTGAAAACAGCAGTGCAATTACACCGGCCATGCCAGCAAAAGTGAGCGGAAAGGAAGCAAATATTTTATGAAAAGGCAATACGAGAATTGTTGCAAACACAAAAAAATAAAATACTTTATAAATAAAGGAAGTGTCGGGAAATATATTTGCCAAACGATTTTTCAAATGCACTTATTAATCTGTAAATATATAATTAAGTGCCTTTAAATTTTATTACTACACCAATAGTGCGCAATACAATCCAAAGATCAAGAGTGAATGAACGGTGTTTAATGTAGTATAAATCATATTGCAATTTAATCAGCGAATCTTCACTGTCGGAAGCGTATTTATGATTCACCTGAGCCCAACCTGTTAGCCCGGGCTTCACTGCATTGCGCAATTTAAAAAAAGGAATTGTTTGTGATAATGCATCTACAAATATTTTACGTTCAGGTCTGGGTCCAATTAAATTCATTTCACCTTTTAAAATATTCCAAAACTGCGGCAATTCATCCAATCTTGTTTTGCGCAGCCATCTTCCAATCTTTGTTATACGAGGATCATTGAGCGAAGCAAACTGAGGTCCTGAATTTATTTCCGCATCAGGTATCATCGTACGGAACTTAAATATTGTAAAAACAGAGCCATTTTTGCCCACTCTTTCCTGAGAATAAAACAAAGAGCCTCTGCTTGCTAAAAGATTTAATACATAAATCATAAACGCTATAGGAATAAAAATTACACCTGCAATAATTCCACAGATAACATTTATAATACGATTGGTAACTGTATAAAATGCATTACTTTGAATGATACGATATGGATTCGCAAGATAATATTCATTGTTCCTGAATTTCACCATTACTTTACCTGTTTGCTCTTCATAAATATCAAAGGCATAGGAAACATGTGTTCCATAATTTTCGCAATCTACCAATGCCCCCACCAACTGACTCTTTAAACTTTCATGCTCGGGGATTGCCATAATAAGTTCATTAATTTTTAATCGCCGCACAAATTTGTATAACATATTGCTACCGCCCAACACTTTTAAATTATCAATGGTGCGTTGTTGTTTTTCTGCATCATCATCAATAAAACCAAAAAAATAATATCCGGTGTTATGATATATTTTTTCATTTTGAGTTAATGTTTTTACTAACTCTCTGCCTGTCCAACCAGCACCAATTACTAATGCCCGTTTTACAAGAATGGGATGTTGAAACACAAGCGAATACACCACACGCCAGATTAATAACAAAATTACCATTGTACCTATCAGCACAAAAGCAGGCATTCTGTTTAATGGTAATGTAGGGCTGATGTAAGGAATAAAAATGTAAGTGATGCCGGTAAGTGTTGCAGTAATAATTGTATTCTTAATTATCTCCGCAGTTTTATTTAAGCGAGAGATTTTATACATATCAAAGATAGCAGCATAAAAATACCAGAGTATCACAATAGCAAGTGTCCAAATAACATTATCAGTGAAAGTGTAATAACTTTCAAAAGCAGTAGGATGGAAAAAACGCAGATATAGAAATAAAGAAAGTAGGATGAGCAATGTGTCCACTACAATTAAAATATTCTTTCGAATAAATAAACGATAATCGTATGTATTGGAGTTAGCCATGCATTTGCCAGTTATGCAAATTTAAGCTTTCCGATTCCTGTGTGATGGAATTACAATGAGTAATCCAACATTTGATTGTAATCTGGCGTATCCGCAGAGCTGTGATATTTATATTGTTTTACAATTTTTCCTTTATGTAAAAGAAATAATCCCGGCATTTGATAGATATCACCATCCACACCATTAAAAACAATACGCTTGGAAAATGCAAGCCATATCCATCGTGTAATCACTTTAATTCCTAATAGCTGAAGAAATTTACCCCGATGTAATTTGAATCGTTTGTAAAGCATACTTTCAGGATCACTGATTTGATCTACATCTTGTAAATTAAAATGTTCCAGATATTCCGCTGCAACTTGGGGTTCCGTCATATATACTAACAGTAACCGAATTCCTTTTTCTTCAATCAAATGTTTATGCTCACTCATATATAATAAAGTCTCCTGGCAAAACGGACAACCGAAGTGACGAAGGAATACCATAAGTGTTGGTGATTTATTACTTATCGCCAATAAATTCTCACCCTTAATTGTATCAAATATTTCTAAAGGATAAGAATCTGTGCTGAATGTTTCCATAAGCGTGCTATCAGAAAAATAATTGCGATGATAAGTGGCACGTAAACCAATAATTAAAGGAATCACCCAGGGTACATGATTTAATAAAACAAATGGCAAGTAATCTATAGAAAAAATATTTTGATAATAACCAATTACAAACCCGAAAACAATACTTAAATGGAATAACAAATTGATTAACAATATCAACCAATTTTTATACGGATCAAATGCAGCGATGAGTAAAGCAAATCCAAGAATAAGTGTTGTAATACTTACCATGTCCCAAAAAATCATGGAAGTTGAATTAGATTTGATTAAAATAAATTGCATCAAATTAGGAACAACTAAAACTAATATTCCCCATAAAATAAAATACAATGCGGATATAAATAATATCGCATTCAATTTATCTTTTAATTTATTAAATTCTATCATTATATACTTTGCTCAACAGATGCATAAGTGAAATGTTTAAAATCAGACTTCGAAGAAAATTAGATAAGATATATATGCCATATAAATGACAATAAATGCAATACCATGTTTGCGAATGAGTTGGTTCTCTCGATATAAATAAATGAAGAAGAATAATAAGATAGTGATAGCAATTGCAAACAATAAATCTATATTGGAATTGGTACTAAATGGCAAAGGTTTTATTAATGAACTAACGCCTAAAATAAAAAATACATTAAAGATATTGGAGCCCACCACATTGCCAATTGCAATATCCGAATTTTTGCGATATGCTGCCATTGCCGAAGTAGCAAGTTCCGGAATTGATGATCCTATTGCAAGAATAGTTAAGCCGATAATAGATTCACTTACACCTAAATTCCTTGCAATATTGGATGCACCGTCCACCATAAATTTTCCTCCAAAAACTAATGCGGCAATTCCAATTATTATGTAAATAGTGCTTTTCCAAAGTGGAAATATTTTTACAACCATTGTATCATTGGTAGATTGTTTTGCTAATATGAAAGAGTAATAAAGGAATATTGCAAAAAAAGAAAGTAAAATTATTCCGTCGGAATGGCTAATAATTGAAAATGAATTTCCATCAATAATTCTATCATTTGCCAACACATATAAAACGACCAATGCTAATAAGCTCAGAGGAATCTCTTTTGAAAGGGTATTTATTTGAACTGAGATGGGAAAAATAATTGCAGCAACTCCTAAAATTGCCAACGTATTAAAAATGTTGGAACCCAGCACATTACCAATTGCCAGATCAGCACTTCCTCGGGATGATGCAAAAATATTTATCACTAATTCCGGTGCTGAAGTTCCAAATGAAACTATCGTTAATCCAATTACTAAATCAGAAACATCTAACTTTTTTGCAAGTGATGAAGCGCCATCCACCATCCAGTTAGATCCAATAACCACGAGCACTAATCCTATTATTAATAAAAGTATATTCATTATTTTCGAGGCCTGTAAAACAAAAGGCTATCCATTTTGTTTGCAAATTATTAAACATAAATTATAAAAAACATGAAGAAATTAACAATTGTATTATTACTTACAATTACATTTTCGCTGACTGCGAAACTCTTAGTGGCGCAAGAATTACCACAACCAAGCCCTTGGGCAGAAACTGAACAAATGGTAGGTCTTGCAAAAGTGAAAGTAGTTTATTCCCGACCATCAATGAAAGGAAGAAAAATATTTGGTGATATCGTGCCCTTAGATGAAGTATGGCGCACAGGTGCAAATGCCTCTACTAAAATATCCTTTGATGACGCAATTGCTATCAATGGAAAAAATGTGGAAGCAGGAGAATATTCATTATATACAATTCCCGGAAAAACAACCTGGACTGTTATAATAAATAAAAATACCGGACTTTGGGGATCAGGTGGTTATGATATAAAAGATGATGTTGCCCGCATGGAAATTACACCAACTACGATTCCTACTACACAAACATTTACAATAGATTTTTCTGATCTTGGTGATGGTACTGCGAATTTGAATTTGTATTGGGAAAATACAAAAGTGAGCATTCCATTAAAAAATGATTATAAAGAAAAAGCATTAGCAAATATTAACTCGGCTATTGCAGAAGCAGAAGGATCATACCGCACTTATGAAGGTGCTGCAGAATATTATATGGATAATAACATGGATTTAGATCAGGCACTTACTTGGGCAAAAAAATCTGTGGATATGAGTCCGAAATTCTGGAATGTTTATACACTTAGTCGTGTGTATGCTGCGAAAGGAATGTATAAGGAAGCAATTGAAAAAGCAGAGTATAGTTTAAAGCTTGCACAAGAAGCAAATTACAAAACATATATTGATATGAATACAAAGAATATTGCCGAGTGGAAAACGAAATTATAACAATTACCACTCTTATTTATTTTACAAAAGCCACCTTCGGGTGGTTTTTTTAATTAATTTATATTGCTGTTATATTAAATTGGAGTTTAGTTAACAAAACTCCCTGAAGTCCTATTTATAGTGAATCTATTTTTGCAAATAAATAATATTTCAAATGAAAATCACTATTACATTTATCCTATTTAGTCTTGTTTATGGATTTGCTTCTGCGGCAAATGGATCAGAAAACAAAAAGAGTTATGAATCAGTAATCACAGTATTGACAGATGCCCAATATCCCGATAATAATAGTATAGGTTTCCGCAGCAATTTAGTAGGAAGCTATGCACACAATCGTATTCAATTTACAGAAGTAAGTAAAGGTTATTATGATATTACCGTATATCCGGGAAATGCAATAAGTGATACTATCTTTTTAGCGAATATTAATTTGATTGAAATGGTGCCAGCTGCACCTGCATATCTCAGAGCAGATAATTACCTAACTAACTTAGCAATACTCAATCAGGAATGGAATAGAATTCAGGTGAGGTTCAACAATAGTTATTATAAACTTTCAGGTGGTGGAAATGAAGAATCTGTAATCTCACGGTTTGATCTTGCTAATAATTGTCTTAGCAAGGGAGAATGGGAAATGATATTATATACCAAAGAAAACAACAATGATGTATTATATTATCAATGCTGGTTTCAGTTTCCGGAAGAATTATATGACGCAATGTTCTATGAAAAAAATGGCATTGGAATTAATGCATATAATGATATTATTAAAAATTATAAGATAGAACAATCTGCCCAAGTAAATTTAGATCATGTGCGTACAGTGAATTATGAAAAGGAAGCCACATTCGTAAACTTAAACAACGAATTATATCCATTAAAAGGGGAGCGTTTAACAAAGGCAAAAAATATCGTTTCTCCGATTGAATATACTTCTATAAATGATTTCTTGAATGATAATACCAAATTCGCAACCTACGCTTCTCCGGGTTACTACACAAGGTCAGATCCCAGAGCTACATATTTAAGTAGATTTAGTGATTTAACTAAAGTTACATATTGTAAATCCATTTCGGTTAATTTAAAAGGCAGTCAATCTGATGAATTGCAACTGATATTCAGCAACTCCGATAATTCTTTAACAACTCGTCTTATAATTGGTGGTTTACAAATAGAAAAATTACCGGTTTTAAATATTGAAAATATGCAAAAGGGCTGGCAACAACCCATGGGATTTTCAAACCATTCTTTCTATTCCGATTATCAAACCATACTCAATAATTCTGCATCAGATAATCCATACTTTGCTGTATTAATGGATGAAAATAATTTCTGGCTCGACAGCCATGAAATCGGTATTGATGGTCCATTGATGTTTATTGATGAATCGGATAATACTAAATTGCATGTATTGCTATTGTCTTTCGAGCGCCATGCATTTGTAGGTCATTTTGTAATTGACCTGACTTCCATTTAATATTCATTACTTCTCATAAATTACCATAAAAATTCTATGAAGAAAATACTTATAATAGTATATACCCTTGCTATATCTATTGGTGTTTACGCACAAGAAATAACACCACAACCCGCCTTACCTGCATTTTATAATAAACTCACCTTTAACAGTGATATGCGATTCAGATTAGAAAATGATTTCAATGGAATTACTGCATCCGGTTCTGAACAAGATGATAGGATTAGAATGCGAATCCGTGCAAGATTCGGGTTCAATTATAATTTCAATGAGCATTTTGATTTCGGCATGCGAATTCGCACAGGAAATAATTTGGATCAGCAATCACCACATATTACCTTAGGTTCTCCCGGTGAATTCGGCACAATTCCAATTGGTCTTGATAAAGCATATATTAAATATAATTCAAAGAATTTTTTCCTGTGGGCCGGTAAAAACAGCTTTCCTTTTTATACCAATAATGAATTGTTTTGGGATGATGATGTGAATCCCGAAGGTGTAACAGTTGGCTATACTTCTAAATCAGAATCGGGATTAGAAATTAAACCAACCATTGGATATTATATCGTTGGTTCACAAGGTGATTTTTTTGGTAAAGACAGATCATTAACTGCCGGACAATTATATATAAAAAAGAATGTATCCACTTCTGCAATAAATGTTGCAGCAGGATTTTTTGCTTTTAATAATTTATCGAATACACCGGATGGATCAGGAACCTACACTCTTGATTATGATATAATGACAGTTGCTGCTAAATACACACAAAAACTTAAAGTACCAATAAGCATCGGCGTAGATTTGATGATGAATTTTACAGATTATTCTGCTGATTCAAATATTACTGTAAATGCCATGGAAGATGAAACGCTTGGCTATGTTATAAACTTAGAAGCAGGGCAATTAGCTAATAAAGGCAATTTTTTAATTGGATATTATTATTCTCATATTGAAAAATATTCTGTTGTTGATTACTTTGCTCAGGATGATTGGACACGTTGGGGTTTTGATAGTGCACCTGGAACAAGGAGCTCTAATTTTGCTGGTCATGAGATTCGTTTAGGTTATGCATTAAGCCCAAAAAACAATCTTGTTTTCAGAGCTTATTTCTTAGAGGGAATTCAACAAAATTATCCGGACGCCACTCTCGAAAAAAATAGTCGCATACGCTTGGATTGGAATATCGCTTTCTGAAAGCATTCTGAATAAAAAATATAATTTTGGTGTAGTGATTAAACTATGCACAGTTATCTGTGTTCTGCTCCTACACATTTTATGAAACAATATATTGTAATTTTCTTTATTGCTTTTCAAAGTTTACTTGCAGCTCAAAACGGAATAATATCCGGTAATGTCGTAAATTCTGTTAGTAATGAACCTCTACCTTTTAGTACAATTTTAATTACCGGGACAAGCATTGGTACACAATCAGATTTTGATGGCAAATTTGTTTTAGATGGATTAAATCCGGGTATATATAATATTGAGGTAAGCTCAGTGGGATTTAAAAAGAAATCTATTTTAGACTTGCAGGTTTCTAATGTAAAACCTCTTGAATTGGTAATTGCATTAGAAGAAGATGTAAAACTTTTAGATGCTGTAGTTATTAATGCTGCACCAAGCGACCGCACTGAAGAAAGTCCGTTATCATTGCGCACAATTGGTGTGAATGAAATAAAACGCAGTCCTGGTGGCAACAGAGATATTTCCATTGTAATTCAAAGTTTACCTGGTGTTACTTCAGCAAGTTCTTTTCGCAATGATATTTTAATTCGTGGTGGTGCACCTAATGAAAATCGCTTTTATTTAGATGGTGTGGAAGTGCCAAATATTAATCACTTTGCAACACAAGGTTCTTCCGGTGGTCCGGTTGGATTAATCAATGTGGATTTTATTAAAGAAGTGGATTTTTATTCAGGTGCATTTCCGGCAAACAGAGGTAATGCATTGAGTTCTGTTTTTGAATTTCAACAACGGGATGGAAGAAGTGATAAATGGGGAGGATCTTTTACTCTGGGGGCAAGTGATATTGGTATTTTAGTGGAAGGTCCGGTAAATGAAAAATCTACATTATTATTTTCTGCACGGCGTAGTTATCTGCAAGTATTATTTGGCGTTCTCGGCCTACCTTTTTTACCGACATACAATGATTTTCAATTCAAGTATAAAATAAAACTCAATCAAAAAAATGAACTCACATTTATTGGATTAGGTGCAATTGATGATTTCGAATTAAATACTGCCGACGATACTTCTGCATTACAACAATATATTTTAGGGACTATTCCAGTGCAGACACAATGGAATTATACTATAGGTGCAGTGTATAAACATTATCGTGAAAATGGATATAACACATTAGTGGCAAGTAGAAATATGTTGAATAATCGTGCTTATAAATATTTAAATAATGATGAGAGCGATGCTTCCAATTTAATTTTTGATTACACTTCCCAAGAGATTGAAAATAAATTCAGATATGAAGAAACCATGCGCTTTGGTGATATGAAAATTTCCGGTGGTGCGCAGTATGAATATGCACGTTATTTCAATTCGACCTATCAGGTATTGCCAACGGATACCGGATATGATTTTATAAATTATACTTCAAATCTCGACTTACATAAATGGGGATTATTCGGAAGCATCAGCAATTCCTTTTTTGATAACCTGGTTACTGTTGCATTTGGTTTGCGTGCCGATGCAAATAGTTATGATAAAGAGATGCAAAATTTATTAAATCAACTTTCTCCTCGCCTATCATTCAGTTATCAGTTTTTGCCGAAATGGAGTTTTAATGCAAACACAGGAATTTATTATCAACTACCTCCTTATACTACTTTAGGTTATAGAGATGCAGAAAATAATTTAGTGAATCAGGAAAATGGCCTAACCTACATTCGTGCAAATCATATCGTAGCCGGTTTTGAATATCGTCCCCGCACAAGTACAAGATTTACGTTGGAAGGATTTTATAAAAAATATTCCAACTATCTTTTTTCCATAAGAGATTCAATTTCACTTGCAAATCTGGGTGCGGATTTTGGCGTAATTGGCGATGAACCTGTTTCTTCTACTTCTGATGGCAGAGCATTTGGTTTTGAATTTTTAGCACAACAACGTCTTACAAAAAATTTCTATGGAATACTTGCTTACACATTTGTGTATTCGCAATTTCAGGATAAGAATAATGTGTATGTGCCTTCTTCTTGGGATAACAGACATATTATCTCCTTAACCGGTGGGTATGAATTTAAAAAGGATTGGGAGTTGGGATTAAAATGGCGATTTAATACTGGACTTCCTTATACGCCTTATGATGTTCCTTTTTCATCATTGACTTATGTTTGGGATATCAATAAATCCGGTGTGCCTGATTATGATCAACTAAATACTGTTCGTTTAGGAATTACACAAGAAGTAGATATTAGAATTGATAAAAAATGGTACTTAAATAAAATCAATATCAATCTATATGCTGATGTTCAAAATGTATTGAATTTCAAAACAGATTTACAACCTATTCTGGATGCACAAAAAGATGCGGATGGAAACCTTATCATTAATCCTGATGATCCTTCACGTTATCAAATGTATTATATACAAAATCCTTCGGGTACATTATTGCCAACACTCGGCATCATCATCGAGATATAATTAATAGTATTTGTTTGGAATCAAATAGTTTTTTACATAATCGGTAATGCCTTCTTCCAATGAATAAAAATTAGAATTATATCCAGCATCTTTTAATTTTTGCATAGTCGCTTCTGTAAAATATTGATATGTATTTCTGATATCCTCCGGAATATTTATCCAATCCACTTCAAGTGGAATTTCCATTGCATTTGCAGTTGCTTTTGCAAGATCATAAAATGTCCTTGCGTTGCCTGTGCCGAGATTATAAATACCATTTGGTAAATCATGATTACACATCCAGCTAATTACCTGTACCACATCTTTCACATAAATAAAATCACGCAATTGTTCGCCGTCGTTAAATGCTTCTTTATGCGAACGGAATAATTTCACTTTTCCATTTTCCTGTATTTGATTATATGCATGCATAATTACAGAAGCCATTCTTGACTTATGATATTCGTTAGGTCCATACACATTAAAAAATTTCAGACCTATCCATTTCGGGGGTGTTTTTTCTTGTTGCAATGCCCAGATATCAAATGCATTTTTTGATTCACCATACGGATTTAATGGCTGCAATTGGGGAATCAATTTATGATCATCATTATAACCCAATTCACCGGCACCATAAGTTGCCGCACTGGAAGCATAAATTAATGGAATAGCATGTTGAGTACAAATTTTCCAAATTTCTTTTGTGTATTGCGTATTTAATGCAAATAATAATTCTTTATTGAATTCGGTAGTATCTGTTCTTGCACCGATATGTAAAACCAAACTAATTTCATCGGCATTATCCGCAAACCATTCAATAAATTTTTCACGCTCAATACAGTGTTTAAAATGTTTTCCATCCATATTTTTTATTTTTTCTTCGGATGAAAAATCATCTACCAATACCAATGCATTTTCTCCGCCGGCATTTAATTCTGCTGCCAGACAACTGCCAATAAATCCTGCTGCTCCTGTAATTACTATCATTTATCTAATTTTGGATTCGACAAATATCTTAAAAAACAATTCGGATGAGAAATACGGTTTTACTTTTTGCACTGTTAGTCACAACTATTTATGGTTGTAAACAAGATAAAGTAGCATATGCAGATTATAATAATGAAGTGGTGAACGAAGTAAAATCTGCTGACAGTACAATCCGGCAACTATTCACTTTTAAAGATTTTGAAGCCTATCCAACAGTAATGGGAAATTACACTTCGGCTTTTGAAAATATTAATAGCAATTTAAAAGCAATTGAAGCGCCGGGCAAAGATGATTCGCTCCGATTAGCGGCAATTGATTTAACTACGATATATGAAGAAATTGCAAAGCAGGATTTTAATACTATTTATCAATTAATGCACGACAGTATTTATACTCCGGCAGATTCAATAAAAGTGGATTCATTGTCGGATATTATGTATTCCAAATGGCAGATTGCAAGCGAAAAATTTGCTACCATTCAACAAGATTTTGGTGCGAAATATAAAATCAGTCTGGAATAAAATTTATCAAATGAATTATCATTGAAAATCTTCCGGCAAACCCAAATCTTTTCTCAAAACTCTGTCTTCCAGATTATGCTTATTCCAGTATTCACTCATAATTGTTTTGTTGAGTGTTGCAGTTGTTTTTAACAGAGTACCATCAAATCCCGGATAGCTTTCTTCCCATCCTAAAATGGTGTAAGGAAATTCCTTTTCAAAAGTAATTGTAAGTGATTTTTTCAACTCAGGAATTTGAATAATATAAACTCGAGTATCATTTACATCTTGCAAACTCAAAGAGGCAGAATACGGTTTTATTTCTTTGTGCGAATAACGCAAATAAATGGAACCCGGTAATATTTGCATATTGCCTACAGGTAATTTATCCGGAGCAATTCGTATCAATGTCCATAACTCATCTTCTAAAACTGTTTGATCAAAAGAAAAATCTCTGTCGCCTTCAGATTCAAAATAAGATAACTGCTGAATTTCATTTTTCTTTCCTTTTGCATTCAATTGCATATAGGCCATACCACACCAATCCTGAACACTTGCAGTTACTTTTACTGCATGCGGATAATTATTAATATCTGAAGGTTGAAATACGGACAACATGCTACTGTAGGAATAAATACCTGTATTGAATTTAAAACTCTGATTGAGTTTTAATATTGGCAATTTATCAGCACCTGCATTTGCAGGATCATCCAATTTCACTTGTTTAGATTTAGAAAAATCTTCGGTAACAAAAATATTTACCACAATACCCGGATGCACATGGCTATATCTTCCTTGTTGCAAAGTATAACTGCTGATTTCTGCCAAACCCTGATACCAGTATTTATTCCATTGGTCATTTGTTGTGAATGCCTCTTGTTTTTTTTCTTCAGATGTTTTTTTTGAATTTCCACCATTTGCATCTGCTGTTTTATTGCAAGATGTTTGTGTTATTAACATTGTGCTTAACGAAATAAATAGAGTAATCAGGAAAGTCTTTTTCATATTATTACTTTTAATTTTTTAACAAGGTATAGTTCTTTTCGTTCCATCCAATATAATTCTGAATATTCAGGATGCAATTTCCTAAGTTAATTTGAATGTATTTGTATTATAAGTCACACAATGATTTAAAAATAATTTGTCGCAACAAAAAAATTAAATGCAGTGAAAATTATTCTAGAAAAAGAGCAGTAATTATAAGAACTATTAAGCTTCAACTGTAGCCGACAAATATCTTTCCAATGCATTTTGATATAACTCCGTGTAGGTATAAACAGAACCGAAATTTTCACCATCAATTACAAGATATTCGCCACCAACAGTACCAAGACTATTTGCAGAAATATTATGCTTTTTACAAATGATTTCTATTTCTTCTACCATAGCTGCATCACAAGTTACCACTACCCTGCTTTGACTTTCACCAAACAAAAATGCATCCTTTTGTAAACTGGAATCTGTTTCAATTTCAAATCCTATATTACCTGCCATCACACTTTCCAATAAGGTAATAAATAAACCGCCTTCACTTATATCATGAGCACTGAAGATCAATTTATTTTTAATCAATGAAAGTATAGTTTTTTGTAAACGATATTCTTCATCCAAATCAAAATAAGGCGCAGGTGATTCGGTAATGTTGTGAATAGTTTTTAAATATTCAGAAGCATTTATATCATTGCGTGAAGTACCAATTAATAAAATCACATCTCCTGCATTTTTAAATCCAAGCGTCATTTTATTTTTAAAATCTTGAAGCACACCCACCATACCAATTGTTGGTGTTGGATATACAGGTCCTTCTTCACTTTGATTATAAAAACTTACGTTGCCACCTGTTACCGGTGTATCAAATTTTAGGCAAGCTTCACTCATGCCTTTTATCGCATTTACAAATTGCCAATACACTTCCGGATTATATGGATTTCCGAAGTTGAGACAGTTTGTAATTGCAGCGGGTTCTGCTCCTGAGCAAACTATATTTCTCGCCGCTTCACTCACTGCTATCATAGTACCTTTATATGGATCCGCATACACATATCTTGCATTGCAATCCACTGTAACTGCCAATGCCTTATTGTGTCCGATCAATCTTACTAATGCAGCATCACTTGCTTCATTGGTAGAAGTATTTTTCACACCAACCATACTATCATATTGAGTAAACACCCAACGCTTACTTGCAATATTCGGATTCACTGTAAGTTTTTTTGCAACCGCAACTAAGTCATTTGGTACCGAAATTTTTGCAGCATCAAATTCCTGCAACTTTGCAAAATACGCAGGCTCTTTATATTCTCTTTTATACACCGGTGCACCACCACCTAATACTAAACTTTCCGCAGGCACATCTGCAATTAATTCATTATGCATATAATATTCTAATCTGCCACCTGTAATTACTTCACCAATAATTACAGCATGTAAATCCCATTTTTCAAATACTGATTCTATTTCTTTTTCTCTTCCTTTTTCTACAACTACTAACATACGTTCCTGGCTTTCACTCAATAGTATTTCCCATGCTTTCATATGTTGCTGACGAGTAGGCACACGATCCAAATAAATTTTCATTCCATGTTCACCTTTTGCACTCATCTCCGAAGTAGAACAAGTAATTCCTGCAGCACCCATATCCTGCATGCCTACAACTGCACCTGTTTTAATTGCTTCCAATGAAGCTTCCAATAACAATTTTTCCTGGAATGGATCACCCACTTGCACAGAAGGTAAATCTTCGTGCGATTCTTTATGCAAATCTGCACTCGCAAAGGAAGCACCATGAATACCATCTTTACCTGTTGCAGAGCCCACTATATAAACCGGATTACCTGCACCTGTTGCAATTGCACTAACTGTTTCTCCAACATTTACAATACCTACACTCATCGCATTTACCAATGGATTGGTGAGATAACAATCTTCGAAATATACTTCACCCGCCACAGTTGGAATACCAAAACAATTTCCGTAATCACCAATTCCTTTTACAACACCTTTTAATAAATGCTGTGTTTTTTTATTATTGATATTTCCAAAACGCAAACTATTTAAAGCACAAATCGGACGAGCACCCATTGTAAAAATATCACGATGAATTCCACCGACACCTGTTGCAGCGCCCTGATATGGTTCTATTGCAGAAGGATGATTATGACTTTCAATTTTAAATGCACAAGCCAATCCATCACCGATATCAATTAACCCTGCATTTTCTTCACCGGCTTCCACTAACATTTTTGCTCCGCTTCGAGGTAATGTTTTTAACCATGAAATAGAATTTTTATAGGAGCAGTGTTCGCTCCACATTACGCTGTAAATACTCAACTCTGTAAAGTTGGGTGTGCGACCTAATACTTCTTTTATTCTTTCAAATTCTTCTGGCAGCAAACCCAATTCTTTTGCTACAGCTAATGTTACTTCCGGTTTATTATCGTTCATGAATTATATTATTGAATCACAAAGATAGCAAGACTTAAAAGGATGAATTATTCACATTTTTATAAACCACATTTCACCTCGCCAAATATTTATTAAACTTTAAAGTTGCTTCGGGATTTCCGGCTATATAAATCACATCGTCTAATTCCAATTCAAAATCATCCGAGAGTTTAGAAATAAATTGTTCACCTCTGCGAATAGCGAGTAAGGAAAGATTATGCTGTGATCGGAAGGCTATTTTCTGAATAGTTTTACCGCCAAGTTTACCTGCAATACTGCGCACAACAACTACAGAAATTTCCATATCCGGAATATGCAGTCCAGTATTTTTTGAAAATTTTTCTGGCTTAATAGAACGCAACATTTCATAATTCGACTGACGAATCTGTTCTGTGAATTCTTCTATTTCATCACGGGGTACTAAATAATGTGTGAGCACTCTTGTGAAAATTTCTATAGAAGTTTCAAACTCTTCAGGTATCACCACATCTGCACCTGAAGAAATATATTGATCTACATCTTTTATATATCTGGTTCGCACAATCACATGTGCCGTAACATTTATTTTACGCACTTCATTAATAATTTTTAAAGTGGCATCCGGATCAGAAATAGCAATCACAACCACTCTTGCATCCGGTAAGGCAACATGTTGCAAAATCATTACATCTGTTGCATCACCAAAAACAATAGAAACATCATCCGCTTTTGCTTCTTCAATTAATTCCGGATCCAATTCAATAACTACAAATGGAATTGCTGCTTTGGTTGCGGCCTTTGCAAGATTTTTTCCATTGATTCCATAACCAATTATCACCAAATGATTTTTCAATAGCGGCTTATCTTGATGCACCACCGCTTTTAATCTTTTCATTGAGTCGAATCTTCTACGCACAGGTCCGGGTAAAGGCGCTTCTATTAATACATCAGCTATTGACGAAGCAAACATTATAATGAATGGTGAAATGCCCATGGTTAAAATTGAAACTGCTAAAAAGTATTGATATATATCCGCCTGAATAAGATTGTTTTCCATGCCGGTAACAGAAAGTACAAAGGCAAATTCCCCGACCTGAAAAATTAGCAACGCTGCTATAATTGCAGTGCGTGCAGGATAGCCTAAAACAAATGCCGCAATACCACTTATCAATACTTTAATTACAATAACAATTGCTGTTAATAAGAGTACGATAAGTATATGATCGAAAAAGAAATTTATGTCGAGTAACATACCAATGGAAACAAAAAAGAAACTGATAAATATTTCTCGGAAGGGAATAATATTGGCCATTGCCTGATGACTGTATTCTGATTCGGAAATAATTAGTCCGGCGAAAAACGCACCCAAGGCAAGTGATAAACCCATTGATGAAGTAAACCATGCAGTAGCAAAACACATTACAATAATTGTAAGAATAAAAAGCTCTCTGCTCTTTGTGCGCACTACTTGTTTTAAAATAAAAGGCATAATATATTTTGCCAATAAAATAACCACTGCCAACACCACCACCACTTTTATTACTAATGCAATTACATCCTGCAACATATTATCTGAGTTGCCGGCAATAAGTGGAGTTATCAGCATTAATGGAACTACAATAATATCCTGTGCAATTAAAATTGCCAATGCAATTCTTCCCTGCGGTGAATGCATCTCTCCACGATCAATCAACATTTTTAAAACAATTGCAGTACTACTCAGCGATAATAAAAAACCAATAAACAAAGCTTCATTCCATTGAAATCCTGTTTGCCATGCAATTAAAAAAGTAATTAAAATAGTACCACCCATTTGCATCAGACCACCCCACAATACTGTTTTACCAATTGCAGAAAGACTTTTTAGAGAGAACTCAATACCGATAATAAATAGTAAAAAAATCACTCCCATTTCTGCAAGTAATTCCACTTCGTGAGTGGCGCTTGTTAAACTTAAACCATAAGGACCGGCAACCACACCGGTTACTAAAAAACCAATGATTGCCGGAATTTTAAACCGATGAAAAAGTAAACTGATAAGAACCGATAAGCCTAATATGACTACGATGCCTTGTAATATGGATAGCTGCATGTTTGGTAAAAATTACGAAAAATAAAATTTAGCTAAAGGGTTTTTTTCAATGCCTGTTTAAAAATAATGTTGTTGGTATATTTTCGACAGTCAAATTTGCAAGCTTAACTTTCAACTCCACAAGCATTTCAATGTTAATAAATTTATCGCTTTATTTACAGTGATAATAATTCTATTAATTTTTAAAAAGAAGCTTATCAAAATTAATTCTCAGGAAATTGCAATCAGAAACCACAGCAAATCATTTTGATTTAATTGTTATCGGCGGAGGAGCTGCGGGCTACTTCGGCGCAATACAATATGCCGAGCGCAAAGCAAACAAACGCATTCTCATTCTCGAAAAATCAGAAAAAGTATTGAGTAAAGTACGGGTGAGTGGTGGTGGCAGATGTAATGTAACTCATGCATGTTTCGATCCGCAGGAAATGACCGGAAATTATCCTCGTGGTAATAAAGAATTACTCGGCCCTTTTCATCGGTTTTTATGTGGCGATATGATGGCTTGGCTATCCGAACATAATGTGGAAACAAAAATAGAATCTGACGGTAGAGTGTTCCCTGTTTCTGATAATAGTGAATCCATTATCCGGTGTTTTGAAAATTGTTGTCATGATTATAAAATAAAAATTAAAACAGGTTGCGCCGTTCAACATGTATTTTTTGAAAATAACATTTGGAATTTAAAAACTGCCAATGAAAATTATTCTGCATTTAATATTTTATTTGCAACAGGAAGCAGTAATGCAGCATGGCAACTTCTGAAAGATATTGGTCATACTATTATTCCACCGGTACCTTCATTATTCACTTTTAATATTCAGCATCATTTGCTCACCGGCTTGCAGGGAATTGCAATTGAAAAGGTGTATATCACAATTCCGGAAACAACCTTGCAAAGCGAAGGTCCGTTGCTCATTACTCATTGGGGATTAAGTGGCCCTGCTATTTTAAAATTATCTGCATGGGCAGCAAGAGTGCTTGCAGAAAAAAATTATCGCTTTAATATTCATATAAATTTTTGTGCACAGGATGCTGAAGTGATTCGCAATACTTTTCAATTATTCCGCACCGAACACGGTAAAAGAAATATTATTCTCTACCCACTATTTAATATTCCAAAAAGATTATGGCAGCGCATGGCTGAAATTTTAAAAACAGAAAATCTGAATTACGGAAGTTTGAATACAAAACAAACTGACGCATGGGTACAGATGCTCTGCGCTTGTAATTTGCCTGTTAACGGAAAGAGTGTTTTCAAAGAAGAGTTTGTTACCTGCGGTGGTGTGGACACAAAAGAAATAAATTTTACAACAATGGAAAGTAAATTATTTCCGGGATTATATTTTGCAGGCGAAGTTTTGAATATTGATGCGGTAACCGGTGGATTTAATTTTCAGGCAGCATGGACAGGCGCATACATAGCAGCCGAAGCAATTGCAGCAAAACACAATTAGTATTTCTGTTTTTGTGTTGCATACTATTTTTCATTTGATATTTGCATTACTCAAATTAAGTTTCATTCAACCATATTCTGTTTAGTTTTACAAATGCCTGTTTGGATAATGCCTTTAGTATATACTTTGCTCTCCTTGTGGATTATCCGCAAAGCAAAATTTTTTCAAACAGGTATTGCTAAGAATTTTATTTCTGCTGCATTTATTTTTAAAGTAATTCTCGGACTTGCAAATTATTTTATTTGGGTGCATGTAATTGGCCGTGGTGATAGTATTAATTATATTCATGATGCCGACATGATCTACGGGACTTTATTTACAGATCCATTGCATTATTTACAACTCACTTTTGGTTATGGCACTACCAATGTGTATCCCGAATATCTGCGCTATATCTCTGATCCACTGAAATATTCATGGGATAGTGTGGAATATACTATGGTGCGGATAAATTCTATTTTGTATGTATTTACTTTCGGCAATGTATGGGGGAATATTGTAATTCTATGTTTTGGTTTTTTTAGCGCATCAATAGCATTATTTAAATTTTTATCCTCTCGCTTTCCTGAAAAGATATGGTTGTTTTTCATTGTAATTTTTTGTATTCCATCAATCACTATATGGAGCAGTGGTTTATTAAAAGAAGGATTTGCACTGGCAATTTTTTCGCTTTTGATTATTCAATTTTATAAATTACAAGAATACATCACCACCAAAACAATTGTAATAATTGTCGTATTATTTTTCAGTATGTTTTTTATAAGAGAATATGTTGTTTTACTTTTTATCCCCAACTTAATTTTATGGTTGATTGCACGACGTAATAAAAAACCTGCGATTACTTTTTTGGGAATTACTTTTTTGGCAGCAATATTTTTAATCATTGCCGATGCGCTCACTTATCAATTCACTATTTCTGAAATCGTATGCGAAGCACAACAGTATTTTATTTTATTAGAACCCGATCCCGATTATAATTATCATGTGTTTACAGGTTATGCATTATGGGAGCCCATTCAAAAAATTCCTTACACCTTAAATAATATTTTCTTCCGACCAAACATCCTTCACAGCACTTCCCTATTTCGATTATATATGGCTGTTGAATTAATGCTAAGCTGGACAGTTTTATTCTGGCTGTATTCCGGTATCGGTCAAAAACTTACTGCCAATGCCTGGCTATTTATTTTTATCGCTATTGAATTATTGTTGATGTATGGCATAGTTGTAACCGATGCCGATACGATGAGTCGCTACCGGGTAATTCCACTTTTTCTGTTATTTATAATTGGGATTATTTCAAGTTCGAGGTGTAGTGTTGTTGTGGATGAGAAGATGAGAGGGAATTAATGAGGTTGATGAGTGAGAAATAATTTAAAAGTGAAAGGTGTTGTGATGTAGTGAGTATAATTTTGTTTGTATTAAATGATTATGGATTTACTTTAGCAAAGCATATAATATTTGAATTGTAGAAAATAATGTCAAACAAAGAAGAAGATGAACAAGATAACAAATCATCCGATATTGAAACCAACATCTCACCAGAGATTATACTTTCAGAAACTTTTATTGACTAAGCGATGAGCAAAAGAAAAAATAGTATCTCATCGCCACAAGGATTCAATGAAATATTGCTTTACACCACTCCTAACGGAAAGGTTAAGGTTGAAATTTATTTACAAAACGAAACTATCTGGCTTACTCAACAAAAAATTGCAGACTTGTTTGGAGTGGAACGAAGTGTAATTACAAAGCACCTGAAAAATATTTTTGAAAGTAATGAACTCAACCAAAATTGAGTTAGTGCAAAAATTGCACATACTGCTTCGGATGGTAAATCATATCCCACACAGTTCTACAATCTGGATGCAATCATATCTGTTGGATACAGAGTGAACAGCGCACAGGCAACAGCATTTCGTATTTGGGCAACAGAACGATTGAAGGAATACATCATCAAAGGTTTTACAATGGATGATGAACGACTAAAAAATCCCAATAACATTTTTGGCAAAGATTATTTTGAAGAACAACTTTCCCGCATCCGGGATATTCGCAGCAGCGAACGCAGATTTTATCAAAAAATAACCGATATCTATTCATCATGCAGTGCCGATTACATCAAAGACACCGACATTACCCTCTTCTCAATTGGCAATAAATAATATGTGTTTTATTTCCAGACACTTCTTTATTTTTTCCACTATTCACCAAATATTTTGCACAAATTTTAAAGTTTTGCTTTGCAACATTATAATTTCGCACAAAATAAAATTTTAATTTTTATGCCTAACAGCCGATCGTCCGCCATTCAACAAGTACTTAACCGCCAATACCGGGAAGTGAAAGCACCATCAGTGCGCATCTCAGAATTTTTTGGATGCAATGTATTTAATGATGAAGCTATGCAGAAACATTTAAGTGAAGAAGCATACCTCAGTGTGAAATCAAGTATTCAAAACGGAACTAAGATTGACCGCAAAGTTGCCGATCAGGTAGCAGCCAGTTTAAAGGCTTGGGCAATAGGAAAAGGAGCAACGCATTACACCCATTGGTTTCAACCCTTAACAGGAGCTACAGCCGAAAAGCATGATGCCTTTTTTGTTCCTACTGAAAATGGTAAGGGCATGGAAAGTTTTACAGGCAGCTCTCTTGTGCAGCAAGAACCCGATGCATCCAGTTTTCCTTCAGGTGGTATTCGCAGTACTTTCGAAGCAAGAGGTTATACGGCATGGGATCCCACTTCACCGGCATTTATTATGGAGGTTGGCAGCGGCAAGACTTTATGTATCCCTACAATTTTTGTGAGCTATACCGGCGAGGCACTAGATTATAAAGCACCACTTTTAAAATCATTACTCTTCTTAGAAAATGCAGCCGTACCTGTATGTCAATATTTTGATAAAAACATACTTCAAGTTACCGCCACACTTGGTTGGGAACAAGAATATTTTATAGTGGATGAAGCAATGTATGTTGCTCGTCCGGATTTGTTAATGACAGGTCGCACATTAACAGGTCATGGCCCATCAAAAGGGCAGCAGTTGGAAGACCATTATTTCGGTTCTATTCCTGAGCGGATATATAATTTCATGATTGATTTTGAAACCGAATGTTTAAAGCTCGGAATTCCGGTTCGTACACGTCATAATGAAGTGGCACCGGGACAGTTTGAATGTGCGCCTATGTTTGAAGAATGTAGTCTTGCGGTTGACCATAATATTTTGTTGATGGATCTGATGGAAAAAATTGCACGCAAGCATAAGTTGAGAGTGCTGTTTCATGAAAAGCCATTTGCAGGAGTAAACGGTTCGGGCAAACATAACAACTGGAGCATGAGTACCAACACTGGGAAAAATTTATTGACACCGGGAAAAACTCCGAGAACCAATTTACAATTCCTTACTTTTTTTATTAATACTATTAAAGCAGTTTATGATAATGCAGATTTATTAAGAGCAGCAATTGCATCTGCAAATAATGATCATCGTTTAGGAGCCAATGAAGCACCTCCTGCAATTATTTCTGTGTTTGCAGGAACTGCATTACGTTCTGTATTAAATGAAATTGAAGAACGTGTAAATGAAGGTGGATTAGATGATTTGGAGAAAGCAGATTTGAAATTAGATATCCATAATAAGATACCGGATTTGATGCTGGATAATACAGATAGAAATCGCACAAGTCCATTTGCATTTACAGGTAATAAATTTGAATTCCGTGCTGTGGGTTCTTCTGCAAATTGTTCAAGTGCTATGACAGTTTTAAATTGTATAGTTGCAGATCAGTTAAATAAATTTCGTACTGAAGTAGATAAACAAATAGAAGATGGTGAGAAAAAAGACAATGCTATATTAATGGTACTGCGCCAGATGATTACCGAAAGTAAAGCTATTTTATTTGAAGGTGATAATTACAGTGAAGCATGGCATGAAGAAGCAGAAAAGCGTGGATTAAAAAATCTAAAAACCACACCCGAAGCCTTGGAAATGTATATCACTCCAAAAGCAGAACGCATATTTGTAGATAATAAAATTTTCAGCAAACGTGAATTACATGCACGCTACGAAATTGAAATGGAAGCGTATGCAAAAAAAATACAGATTGAAGCAAGAGTATTTGGTGAGTTAGTCTATAATTATATTTTACCTGCCGCAATTCATTACCAAAATGAATTAATGGAAAATATCACAAGCTTAAAAGCAATTGGATTAGAACAGGAAAGTTATGCAAGTCAGTTAGACTTGGTAAAAAAATTAAGCGTACATATTAATAAGATGCGTTTTGCATTAGAAGAAATGGTAGAAGAGCGCAAGAAAGCAAATGAATTGACACATGCAAAAGAAAAAGCCAATGCATATTGCTTTAAAGTAAAACCATTATTCGACATCATCCGCTACAATGCTGACCGCATAGAACGCTACATGCCCGATGCACAATGGCCACTACCAAAATATCGTGAGTTGATGTTTATAAAATAAAATCTATTTGCTTAATCATAGAGGCTGTACGGAAACGTATGGCCTTTTTAATTTTCGATTTTTATAGTAGTGATTAATAAATAACTTTAGCAACTAATAAATATATGAATAAAAAAATAATAGCAACTAAATTCATTACCAACACCAATGAAAAAATTAATAAAGAATAATTCCGAATTTGAATTCATTGTTACCTTAATTAATGAATCAAGAAACAGAGCTTATCAAAAAGTAAATGAAGAACTGGTGCTGTTGTATTTTAAGGTTGGAAAAATTGTTTCTGAAAAAGTTACTGAAGGAAGTTGGGGTGATGGAACCGTAAATGAACTGGCTGCTTTTATTGAAAAAGCATACCCCGAGATGAAGGGTTTTAATCGCAGAGGGCTTTATAGAATGAAGCAATTTTATGAAGTGTATTCTTCCCCTGATTTTGTTTCGCCGATAGCTATACAATTGAAAACTTATTTTGATAGCGAAAATCAATTTGAAAAAGTGTCGGCACTGCCGACACAAATTATTAGTTCTAAATCAAAATCTAAAAAAGTGTCGGCAGTGCCGACACAATTAGAAAATTCAGAAAATCAACTTGTAAGACAGTTGTTATGCAAGATAACGTGGACTAATCATTTGGAAATTCTTTCAAAGACAAAATCATCCGAAGAAAAATTCTTTTATCTGGTCCATAGCATCAAAGAAAAATGGTCAATGAGAGATTTAAGAAGGCAATTGAATACTGGCTCTTTTGAGCGATTTATGATGGGAAATCAATTTGTGTCAACAGTATTGACACAATTACCTCAAGGCATTTTCAAAGACCCCTACATTTTTGAATTCCTTGATTTACCGGAAGGACACTCAGAAAAGGATTTAGAAAAAGCACTTATAAAAAATTTACAAAAATTTATTCTTGAAGTGGGTAAAGGATTCACTTACATGGGTAATCAATATCGCATACAAGTAGGGAATAAAGATTACTACACAGACCTGCTTTTTTACCATAGAGATTTGCAATGTCTTGTTTTATTTGAATTAAAAATTCAGGAATTTGAACCAGAGTTTTTAGGCAAGTTGAATTTTTATTTAGAAGCACTCGACAGAGATGTAAAGCGATCGTTTGAAAAAAACAGTATTGGCATTTTACTATGCAAAGGGAAAGACAATGAAGTGGTGGAATATTCAATGGCAAGAAATACATCACCTGCACTCATTGCCGACTATGAAACTAAACTGATTCCAAAAAATATCCTTGCCAAAAAACTGAATCAATTAGTGGAACAATTCTCTAATTCAGAAATACAATAAAGCTGATTGCATTAAATGCAAGTACAATTGCCGCTACCAAAATAGCGAGGGATGATGCTTGTCAGATAAAATACTATTTGATAGATCAAAGATGTAATAGAGAATGTGCGGTACTATTTTATTATTAATAATATTACCACCACACCATTCTTCAAACAAAACATATAATCACATTGTTAATTTTCTACTGTGCTTAATTGGCAGTATTTACTTTTATGAAATAGAAGTTTTATTTTTATTCATTGCAGGAAAAAACATTAGGCTCTATTAAAATTTATTAAAAAGCAATTCATGGAATTCATAGATTATTATAAAGTGTTGGGAGTTGCTAAAACAGCAACGGATAAAGAGATAAAAGCTGCTTATCGGAAACTGGCCAGAAAATATCATCCGGATGTAAACCCGAATAATAAAGAAGCAGAAAAAAAATTCAAGGAAATAAATGAAGCAAATGAAGTATTAAGTGTTCCTGAAAATCGCAAGAAGTACGACAAGTATGGCAAGGAATGGAAACACGGTGAACAATACGAACAAGCACAAAATGAACAACGCCGTCAATCGCAACAATACTCTGGTCAGCAGGATTTTTCGAATGCAGATTATTCTGATTTTTTTGAATCATTTTTTGGAGGAGGTAAATCTTCTTTCCGTCAATCGCAGAATACAAAATTTAAAGGGCAGGATTATAATGCAGAATTACATCTGACGCTTAATGATGTATTCACAACCCAACAACATGTGCTGACAGTGAATGGTAAAAAAATCAGATTGACAATTCCTGCCGGTGCTGAAAATGGTCAGATAATAAAAATAAAAGGCAAAGGAGGCGAAGGAATTAACGGAGGACCAAATGGTGATTTATACCTACAATTCATAATTACCAATCATACAAAGTTTAAGCGTGAAGGAAATAATTTACATCTGCATGTTGATCTGGATCTATACACTGCAGTTTTAGGTGGAGAAATGATAGTTGATACGTTTGATGGTAAAGTAAAACTGAAAATAAAACCTGAAACAAATAATGAAACAAAAGTAAGGTTGAAAGGAAAAGGATTTCCCATCTATAAAAAAGAAGGACAATTCGGTGATTTGATAATCACTTATCATATCACAATGCCAACCAATCTAAGTGAAAAAGAAATTGCTCTATTTAAGGAATTACAAAAATTAAAAACAAAATGAAATCACAGCAACTGATACCGACAAAAACACTTTGTTCGCTTTATAACATTGAGATTTCATTTGTGGATGCGTTAAACCAAATGGGCCTTATCCAGATACAAATTATAGAGCGCAAGAAATTTATTCATCAGGATGAAATCAGCAATCTGGAAAAAATAATCAGACTACACAATGAATTAAATGTGAACCTTGAAGGCATTGATGTAGTATTTAATTTATTGGAAAAAGAAAGAATATTGCGCAATGAATTAAATGCATTAAGAAATAGATTAAGGCTTTATGAGCAAGATTAATAAATATGTTAATCAGTGTAATACATTAAACCTGCTCTGAAATAGATTCTTCACATTTTACAAATCATGTATTAAATCCTACTTGGTATTTTTACGAAAACACTATAGCCAAAAAATGCAAAAGATTTATACATTGAAATTGCAGGGCTTAAATAAATAATGTCAAAAGTATCCAGAGAAAATAAATTTTTAGATCTTTCAGATTACGGTAGAAAGCCAGCGAAATTATTTGCAGAGTTATTATTGAATACACGCTTTACCTCCATTCATGTTACCTTTTTATTTTTACTTCTTGGCATACTTGCTATTTTCTGTATTCTTAATCAATTATTTTTTGCCGCATTTTTTTTATTAATCTTAAAATCTATAATGGATGCTGCCGATGGCGAATTATCGAGAATAAAAAATAAGCCTTCACTCGTTGGTCGCTATTTAGATTCCAATTTCGATATACTGTTGAATTTCGGATTTCTATATTCGATTTACAGCATTACAAGTAATTCGCTTTTAATTATGGTTCTTGCTTTTTTTTCCATGCAACTACAAGGAACTCTTTATAATTATTACTACACTATTCTCCGAAATAATATACCCGGAGGTGATACAACGAGCAGAGTTCAAGAAAGCGGATTTCCTCAAGCATTAACTGGTGAAAATCAAAAACTCGTCAATATTTTATTTGTCAGTTATAAAATTATGTACGGCGTATTTGATAACATTATTTATGTACTTGATTCTTCTGCAAAAAATGTGGTTGCTTTTCCAAAATGGTTTATGTCTTTAGTTTCCATATACGGACTTGGATTTCAATTGCTCATTATTGGGTCATTATTAATAACAGGATATGTAGAAATCATTCTCCCTTTCTTTATCTATTATTCTGTCTTCATTCTTATATTGATAGGAATTAGAAAAATATTTATAGTGAAATAAATATTTCACCTTAATACGCAACAATCATTTATAAACACAAGGTTTAATTTAGAATTTGTATTTTTCATTTGCTATCCGATAATTAAGCAACACGTATTGTTATAGAAAATAAATTAAGCGCTGAAAATATATTGTTCATAAGTGAAAAATAAAACTCCAATTGGTTATGGTCAAAGTTGGGAAGACCCTGCTCTGATTGATAAGTATCTTAATATTTCTTCTCATTCTCGAATATGTATCATTGCCTCAGGAGGATGTAATGCACTGTATCTCACATCAAAAAATCCGGAAAAGTTAATTGCAATTGATTTTAATTTTTCTCAAATTAAATTACTTGAGTTAAAAATTCTGGCAATAACATATTTAAGTAAAGAGGCGGTGGAAATCTTATGTGGTATGGAATGCTCTAAACCAAATTTAACTTCAGCTTACAATCAACTCAAAGCTGTTTGCTCTAATGATCAATTGCAATTTCTGACAACATATATTGATACTAAATTGCCCTTGACAGAGTCGGGAAAGTTAGAACGATACTTTCGCACAGCAAGAAAATATTTATTTCCGTTAGTGCATTCAAAACTTGTATTTAAAAAATTCATGGCTGTTAAAAATGTTGAGGAACAAACATTCTATTATCAAAAAAAAATAAACACCTTACGCTGGCGGATTATGTTTAAATTATTTTTTACTGGTTTTCTCATTAATAAATTTGCCCGCATACTTAATCATAACAAGTCAGACAAACAGACAATCCCTGCAGACTATTTTCAAAAAACCGAACTCAATTTCACAAATTGCTTAGCTTCAGAAAATTATTTTTTGCAATACATATTATTCGGCTATTATACGAAGAATATAAATCCTTGCTTTTTACAAAACCCGAACTATCCCAATGTAAAAGCCGATATTGAAAAATTAGAATTGGTATGTGCCGAATTAAATATATTCTTAAATACTACTTTGGAAAATACTTTCAACACATACATTTTATCTGATATATTTGATAGTATGTTTACAACCGAAAGCAACAATATATTTATACGAATTGATAAAATAAGTTCTGTTGGCTCCAAAGTATTGTATTGGGATCATCGGTATAAAACAATACCTCCCGATATTTTTTTGCAAAACTGGAAAGAAATAACGCATGAAGAGAATCCGGAAACAGGCAGAGCCTTTTTCTATCATCGTGTAAAAGTGTATGAAAAGCACATATAAGAATGATTAAACAATTTTATCAATATCAAAAAGAGCGTTTCCCGGTTGCTATACTTACACTCACTACTTCGTCTGTTTTATATTCCACCTATATTGTATTAGCTAAACCGGGTGCTTTATGGCAATGGAGTTTATTGCTTATTTCCGCTCTTTCTTTTTTATTGCATATCCGCATTATTGATGAAAACAGAGACAAGGATATTGATGATGCATTTCACAAGGATCGCCCTGTACAACGAGGATTAATTTCTATAAAACAATTAAATACAATTGGCTTTATCAATGGCAGCATTTTTTTTCTTATACATTTTTACTTAGATACACTTGCCGGTATTCTATCATTTATGTTGCTGTTATATTCTCTGTTAGGCAGGTATGATTTTTTTATGTCGGCAAAATTTAAAACTCGTTTTTGGGGATATAATATTATTAATACCTTCCAACTTATTGCGCTACAACTTATTTCCTACACTGTATTTGTACATCCTAAATTATGGACCGTTCAAATTTTTTATCATTGTGCAGGTGTATATTTTTTAAGTTTATTAATTGAAGTAGGAAGAAAAACATTTCCAATTTCTTTGGAGAGCGAAGCAAATGATTCTTACTCATCACGATTGGGATTTAAAGCTGCAATAGGGTTATGTGTTGCATTGTATTTAATAGCAACATTATCTTATTTCTTATCAGCACAGCTATATATTCTTCCAAACATATTATCCGTTATGCTATTTGTTGTTATCAGTTTCAAATATATAAATAAACAAAACGTACAGATGCAGAAAATATATTTAGTTGGAATTATTTTGCTTTACGTTACTTTAAATTTCTCATTTCATGCATGGTAATAAAGCGGAAAATCTGAAAAGACTTGTAAAAGTCAATTATAATGTACCTGCATTTTTAGCATTTGATATTTCAGAAACTGATAAAATTTTCGATACAATTATAAACGCTCATCCCGATATAAAATATTGGGCGGTACGCAGTTCTTCTGCGGAAGAAGATGGAGTTATATCAAGTGCTGCCGGAAAATATCATTCGGAAATTGGAGTTCCTACACATCATTTGCAATTGGCAATTCAAAGAGTAATTGCGAGTATGCCTAATCAAAATCACAGTGGAATTATTGTACAGGAGTTTATTCCGGGTGAGGTAAGCGGTGTATTTTTTTCACTTGGGAAAGGAATATTAATTAATGCGAATACAGGACTATGCGATACTGTTGTTAATGGAGCCGCTTGTGATCAATATTGGATTAATATGAATGGAGATATATTGAGAAAACATATTACTTCTAAAAAATCTGCACATATTTGGAATGGCAATACAATTGAAAACAAAACTATTATACATGAATCATTAAATAAAAAACATATTCAACAACTAATTGAAATTTCTAAAAAACTAAAACTTGATTTCTCTTTCGATGCGGATGTTGAATGGACCTTTAAAAATGATACTTTATATATTTTACAAATCAGACCCATTACAGTGAGTGTTCCATTTCCAGACAGTGAAATTATTTATTATGATTCTTCCAATATTTCAGAAAGTTATAATGGCATAGTGCTGCCACTAACTTACACTTATGTAAAACAGTTATACGCCTATGTATATTTTGATCTCCTGAAGTATTCCGGTGTTTCGAAAGTCAAACTTAAAAAACATCAATCAGAAATTTTTAATAATATGATTGCATGCTTTTATGGAAGAATGTATTACAACATGAACAACTGGCATAGAATGATGCAATTTTTACCGGCTTATAAAAAGAATAAAGTAAATCTGGAACGCATGATTACAGCAAAAACAAAAGCTGAAATTCATACTGCTGAAAAGATTGCTCCAACTAAATTTTTTACAATTAAATATACAATTCTTGTCTTTTTTAAAATCCTGTTTTTCCCCATAACACTTTGGCAATTCACTAAAGCAACTAATAAAATTCTTAATCAATCAATAAATATTTTAAAGAAGAAACAAACAAATGCATCGTGCCTGCAATACTTAGAAAAATTAGAAACAGGCATTTTACGCAAGTGGTATATTACAGTGGAGAATGATACCATATTAATGACAATACTTGGAAAGCAAAGTAAAACCACAAATCCGCAAAGAATAAATGAGGTATTACAATCTAAAACAAAAAGTGGTGATCAATTAATTGCACTTCATCTTTTGGCAAAAGATATTTTAAATAATAGTGTTTTAACTTCTCATCTTGAACAAAATGATATTATTGGTTTTAAGTTTTCGCTTAATACTTTACCGTCATTGCAACAAATGTGGTCTGATTATATTCTGCAATTTGGTGGCCGGTTTGCAAATGAATTAAAATTAGAAAGTCCTGGAATAGATGAACATGCTGAGCAATTATTAAATACTCTGAAACTAATGGCTTCTTTTAATCCAAATAAACAGGAAGAAAAGAAAACGCATTTGCAACTTACTTTCTCAGAAAAAATGCTTAAAAAATTTGTAGCAAGAAGAGAGGAATTGCGCATGTTTCGCTCAAACATGCTGGGAATTGTGCGAAAGATATTTTTAAACATTGCTGAAAATCTTGTTGCTGAAAACAAACTGAATGCAGTAGAAGATATTTTCTATTTGGAGTATGAAGAAGTGAAATTATTATGTAATAACACGGGACAATTTGATGCTTACAAAAAAATAATTGCCTCTCGAATACATCAATATAAAACGTATGAAAATATAACACCTGAAGTACATTTTGCAATAGAGAAAAATACAGAAGCCCCTGTGCGCAACACAACTACAAGAAATATAAATAACAACCAACTTACCGGCATACCTGTATTTGGAGGAAAAGTATCAGGGAAAGCCGGGGTATTTAAAAAGTATGATATTCAAAGAAAAATAACATTTGAAATTTTAGTAGCATCTCACACAGATCCCGGATGGGCACCATTAATAGCAAATTCAAAAGGATTAATTATTGAATACGGTGGCGTATTATCACATGCATCTATTATTGCCCGAGAATTAAAAATTCCGGCAATTATTGGTGTTGAAAATGCGACAGACTTTATTCAAGATGGTATGCATGTACACCTATTTGCTGATGAAGGGAAAATTGAATTTTAATATGCCAACATATCTAATAGAAAATACAACCCATCAGCATTTGAAGATGCTTTTTGAATTGCGAAAAAAAATCTATTCCGACAGTTTTCATGTTACTCAAGAGAATACATATCTGGAACTTGGTTTTAATCTGATAGCAAATCGTCAAGACACAAAAACATTTATGGAAACTAATGATTCTTTCTGCACAGGGTTATGTATTATTTATCCATCGCAGAATTCTCAAGAAATATTTTTTGGTTTTTTTGAAAATAGCGGAACAGAAAATGCAATTACACAATTTTTTGAATCACTTATAAAATCCTGCAAAAAGGAAGGCTACATCAAGTTAAAAGGCCCTGTAAATGGCAGCACTTTTCTCCCGTATCGTTTTATTTCTGAAAGCATAAATAATGAACCCGGTTTTACGGGTGAACTTAATCAACGTTTGGATTATCACAAAGCAGTGATGTCTTGCAACCCGACACAAATTATAGAATACAAGTCCGGGTTGCGCACTTATTTTGATAATCTTATTAAAATATCAAAACCATATTTAGATAAGTATGTATTGAAAGAATTGGATATTACAACATATACTAATATACCGATACAAACTGCCCGTAATATGTATGATGCATCCGAAAAAATATTTCAAAATAACTGGGGATATGAACCCATAAATTTCGATGTTTTCTGCAAACGATTTTTTTCTCACTACAATCAAAACGAATGTAAATTGCATCAGGGAAATACTGTTTTAAATATTACTATTGAAAATAATTTTGTGGGCTTTGCATATTTCCAAACCAATTATGATAATGCTTTAATTGTAAAAACACTGGCATTGGATCCGGCGTTTCAGAAACATGGTTTAGGCAATGCCTGTGTGGCATGGATACATCTTTGGGCAAAAGAAAATCAGATAAATAAATGTATTTATTCTTTCATTCAATTAGATAACCGAGTTAAAAATATGCCTCATGATGATGCAGTTATATTTCGTTATTATGCAGTGTATGAATTTAATTTAACAAGTGCTATATCATGATAATAAGCGTATACTTTTTATATTTTACTGTAGCTTTTTCAATTCTATTTATCATTGCAGAATTATTAAAACGCTTTGCCAATTTACCATCGGATCATACACGGAAATTGATACATGTAAGTTCTGCAACTCTCACAGTTTTTCTTCCTGTATATCTAAGTCAAATTGAAATTGTGGCAATGGCTATTTTATTTTCAGCATTCTTAACGGTGAGTCATTTAACAAAACTATTACATGCATTACATACAGTAAATCGAGTTACTTGGGGAGAGGTATGGTTTCCAATTGCAGTAGGAATAAGTGCAATATTATTTCTGCCGGAAAACATAAAAGCTTTTCAATTTGGATTTGTTGTGTTGGGCGTGAGCGATACACTTGCTGAGTATGCCGGAAAATATTTAAAATCAAAAGTGTTGTTACAATATAATCACAAAACGTTAGCGGGCTTACTGGCATTTATTGTTGGGACCATTGCAGTTAGTATTGCATTCAAACTTAATTTAAACATAGATTTAATTGGCGCAATTATTCTGTTAGGTGGAATAGAATTGTTTTCGACAAAAGGAATAGACAACCTGTTAGTACCTTTAGCAGCCGGTGGTATTTTATTATTAGCTATTGCATAATTTTTTAAAGCGAATAAATTGAAAAAATATATACTTCTTGCACTTATTGCACTTAACAGCACAGTGCTCGTTTACTCTCAAACTGAAATATATAGAAGTTGGGATAAGCTACTTAATATGCCGGGCATGACTGAATATTTTAGCGGCATATTCAACTCATTGGGAATTATAGTTATTGAAACTGGTGAGCAATTTACCGTATTGAATAAAAGTGATCATTTTGAAATTGTAAAAGGGATAGATTCGGGGAAGGTGGATTATAATGTGCAGCTATCTCTGTATAATATTTCTACTATGGAAGAGAATGGCAAGGACGGCATAATAGATTCAATTGAATCCTTTAATATTATGAGTGTATTATTTACGCCGCTTACACAATCTGCTATGGCAAATGCGCAATTCAGTAACGCTGCAAAACAAAAATTAGCAGGAATAGAAAATCACATACATGTGTATTTAAACAGTCCGGATAAAACAAATTTTACAGCACACACTTTATTTTTTATTAATGGCAATTGGATTGTTGTACCCGGCTTATATGGTAATGCAAAAAGAACTTTTAATCTAACACCTGCACAGGCTATTGAATATCAACGACAGGTTTTTGCCGCTCAACAAATAAATACTAAAAGTGAGTGGAAATCATTTGGTAAATGGTATATGAAATGGCGTGACGGTGTATCTGTGAAAAACAAATAAATATTTTGAACTGATTTCTTTAGCTTCATCACTGTTTACATTAACTACAATCCAAATATCAAATAACCCACTATGGAAATTCTAATCAAACTCTTAATCGCACTCATCGCCTTCGAACATTTTTATATCTGTTATATGGAAATGTTTGCATGGGAAACTTTGGGTAAAAAAACTTTTCGTGGAGCGATACCCGATGAGATGTTTGCAAAGACAAAAACATTTGCTGCAAATCAGGGATTGTATAATGGTTTTCTTGCTGCAGGATTAACCTGGACATTTTTTATTCAAGATATGCATTGGCATTTTTGCATTGCATTATTTTTTCTAAGTTGTGTTTCCATCGCAGGATTATATGGCGCATATTCAGTTTCGAAAAGAATATTTTATATACAAGCTTTGCCGGCATTAATAACGATTATACTGATGTATATCAACTAAAAAATATTCCCTTTACTTTAATAGGCAATCAATTTTTATTATTTGCAAATAGCAACTTTTTCAAAATCAGATTAAATTATTTCGCCAATTTTTTCAAATTATACTAGTTTGAAAACTAAAAATCTCAACGTAATAGCCTCACCACTTACCTTCTGCCTTTTTGCCCTGCACACTTCGCCTTTTACCCTGTGCCTTCCACCCTGCACTCATTCACCTCTCCCACTTACATCAAAACCCTTCGTATTTTTATTGCATGAAAAAAGTCTTCTCTAAATTTGTTTTAATACTTCTTCTATCAATTTGCTATTTATCAAACGCAAATGCACAAGTAGTAATTAATGAAGCAGGCAATCGCAATGCATCTCAAATAACAGATGAAGAAGGCAAGTATGAAGATTGGCTTGAACTGTACAATTCAAGCACAGATACAATGCATTTATATAATTATGCATTGAGTGATGATGTAACAGATTTAGCAAAGTGGACTTTCCCAAATATAATATTATCACCTTCTGATTTTCTGCTGATTTATGCCTCCGGAAAAGATAGAAAACCTACCGGCTTTGTAAATCATTGGGAAACTGTGGCAGGTGACCTTACTTATTATGATTATATAGTTCCGACAGCTGCAACTGAAAGCGATTGGATGAATCCCGATTATATAACGGGCGCAGAATGGTTAAATGGAAAGGCAAGTATTGGTTTTGCAGATAGTGATGATTCATCCTTGATTGCCAGTACTTCAATGTCGGTTTATTTACGATTCGAATTTACTATTGACGATACTTCATTAATTTCTGCAGCTCGTTTTTTTATGGATTATGATGATGGATTTATTGCATATATAAATGGAACTGCATTCGCAATGGATGGCTTAAGTGGAACACCTGATTATAATGCTGCATCTTCAACAAACCATGAAGCTTTATTATATCAAGGATATGCTCCTGATGAATTTTATTTGGATTGGTCAGCTTTTAAATTATTAGTAGTAGAAGGCACAAATGTATTTGCTGTGCAAGTGCATAATAATTCAGAATTCTCAACAGACCTGACAGCAAAGCCATTTTTATTATTTGGTATTGCAGATTCAACAACATTATTTGATGCAACCCCTGATTGGTTTGATGCCAATTCTGATTTTGATGCAATACATACAAATTTTAAAATTGCACCCGAAGGTGAAACTATTTTCTTGAGTAATGCAGATGGAATAATGATAGATTCTGTATTTGTAATCAATCAGCAAACAGATAATTCATATGGAAGAGCCACGGATGGTGCAACAGATTTTGCTGTGTTTGAAATTGCAACACCTAATGCAAGTAATAATACTTCTACACCTTATCTGGGATATATGGAAATGCCAACATTCGATAGTATTGGTGGGTTTTATAATGATAGTTTAACTATTGGAATTACATGTCCGAATCCACTTGCAGAAATATATTATACAACAGACGGGAATACGCCAACAACGGATGATAATTTTTATTCGGAAGCAATTACACTTTTTGAAACCACTGCATTAAAAGCGGTGTGTGTGGATGAAGATGAAAATTATTTACAAAGCAAACCACATATAGAAACTTACTTTATTGAGGATGCAGTTTCATTACCAGTAATTTCAATTACAACGGATGAAGAAAATTTATTTGGCGACAATGGAATTTATGATTACTGGTGGTTGGATTGGAAAAAACCATGCTACATAGAATATTTTAATGAAGATAAAATAAAACAGTTTGGATGGAATTCTGCAATTAAAATTGATGGGGGTGCAGGTGGTAGTCGATCACTTCCACAAAAAAGTTTTCGTATAGAACCATTCAATGATTCTTATGGTGATGGTGTTTTAAATTATCCATTAATTCCCCGTAAATGGTTTGTCCAGAATTATGAAACTTTCTATTTACGCAACGGCAGTAATTTCTGGAATGTGTTGCCTTACAAAGATGCATTTATGGAACGCACTTTAGATGGCACTCTCAATGATCCAATGGCATATACGCCGGTGATAGTTTATCTGAATGGAGAATATTGGGGCCTTTATGAATTGCGTGAAAAATTAGATCCGGGCAGATACAAACAAGCGAATTTAATTGAGAAAGATGATCTCGATTTATTGAGCATGAGTTATTGGTATGGTTTAGTTCTGCGTACTCTCCAAGGTTCGGATACAAGTTGGTATAACATGCGTGATTTTATTTATGAATATCCCACACCGACGGATACATTATTTTATAATCTTGCCGATGCACAACTTGATTTGAAATCATTTACAGATTATATGATTGCTGAAACATGGATGGGAAATTATGATTGGCCCTGGAATAATATTAAAATGTATCGTGATCGTGGTGGCGATAATAAATGGAAATATGCAGTGATAGATTTGGAATGGGGAATTGGTTATGGCTGGAGTAATATTTATTCGGATATGATTAGTTATATGATGGATTACAATGAATACACTTGTCCGATAATTACATTGATGTCGAATCCGCAGTTTCATGATTACTTTATTAATCGCTATGCAGATTTAATGAACTCTACTTTTTTACCCGAGCGCACTTTAGCAATTGAAGATTCTATTTTCGCTCAAGTGATGCCTGCAATGGGAAGACAATTAGATACTTGGGGAGATGGCTCTCCAATTTTAGATCAGATAAATGTTTTTTTAGATTATCGTTCTGCAATCCGAAGCGATTTTGAATATCGTACGCCGGAAGTGCGCAATCATTTAGAAGATTATTTTGATTTGGAAGAACAAAACGATATCACTTTACAAATTGAACCTGAAGGTGCTGGTCGCATTCAATTAAATACATTGACAATTTATAATACAGGTTGGGAAGGAGTGTATTTTCAAGCGGTACCTATTACAATGACTGCAGAAGCAAATACCGGTTATACATTTTCGCATTGGAGTTCGCATCCATTAATTGATGATGAAACTATTCCCGGACAAACTTTAAACTTAAACTACAACACCACATTTACAGCAGTATTTACTGGCAGTGCAATGCCGGAAGAAATTACAGTTAGTGAAATAAATTATAATTCGGAAGCAAGTGTGGATGCAGGAGATTGGATTGAATTATATAACTATGGTGAAGCAGAAGTAAATATCAGTAAATGGAAAATTCAGGATGCAAATCCACTACATGAATTTATAATTCCTGATGGTATTCATTTATTGCCGGGAGAACGATTGGTGTTAGTGGAAGATACTGCATTGTTTAAAGCAGAAAATCCGGAGATAACAAATTTTATCGGTCCGATTGGTTTTGGATTTTCGGGAGAAACAGATTTTGTAAAATTATTTACACAACAAGATTTTCCAAAAGTAGAAATTCAATATTTTGATTCATTACCCTGGCCAAAAGGTGCAGATGCACAAGGCAGAACTTTGGAATTAAATGATCCGACAGCAGATTTAAATAATCCGTTGAATTGGTTTGACGGTTGCATTGGCGGCTCACCGGGTTTACCATATACACCTTGTGATGTACCACTTGTTTTTAGTGAAATAAATTATAATTCTTCTGATACATTAGATGCAGATGATTGGATAGAAGTATGGAATATTTCTGATGAAGCAATTGATATTTCAAACTGGATATTTATGGATGATTCTATCGGCGATGAACATACTTATATAATTCCCGAAGGAAGAATTTTAAATCCGGATGAACGATGGGTATTTGCACAAACACTTTCAAAATTTACTGCACAACATCCGTTTGTTACAAATTATGATGCATCATTTTATTTCAATCTGAATGGCAATGGCGAATGGATAAGAATGTATGATACCTCCGGCAGATTACAATTATCTGTGTATTACAATGATAAATCACCCTGGCCGGTTGATGCTGATGGTGCAGGTTATACCTTAGAACTTGTAGATGCATTAGGTAAAATGAATGCAGGTGAAAACTGGACAACGATTTGTTTGGAAGGTTCGCCAGGTTCTGCACCAAGTAAACCATGTGAAGTGGTAGATACTGTTCCTGTTTTTCTTGAAGAGATGATTACGGATAATATTGTAATCTATCCAAATCCGGCGAGTAATTATTTAGCAATAGAATCTGATTTTCCAAAATCATCCACACTTAAAATTCAACTGATAAGTTTGGAAGGTGCAATGGTGAAAATATTTTATGATGGAATTGTTGCAACAGGATCTCAAACATTGTATTGCAATCTGGAAACAATAAATGCAGGAATTTATCTGGTAGAGATTACCATTAACGGCGAACAATTTATTGAACAAGTAGTCAAGCTATAAAGTGATATTCTGGATAAAAAATAATTATAAAAAAAACCACAAGCGATGCGCTTGTGGTTTTCTTCTTATATATAGAATGGGGTAACTTATTGTCTGAGATCTATTACTTCAACCCCAGAATATTTTGATTTATCAAATGTAAAATTTGTATCGCTCACTTCGCCATTTGCTTTAAAGTTGCTGATAGCATAAGTTAAATGAATAGCATTCTTATCAAACACAACACCTTTTTGAATTGAGTTATCTGATGGATCTATATATACTTTTATTTTGCTATAGCTCTGTGATTTATCATTGGGTGTCAATTCGATTATCTGTAAACTTTTTCCACCTTCACTTACCTTTTCTCCCATCATTACCAGATAATCTTTTTCTGCAATTTTAAAAATACGATCAGGAGTAATCATTTCTTCTTTGGGATTAAAATTATTTATCTGCACTTCATTATAATCTTTTACATACACCCAAATAGTTTTTCCATCGCAAATCACTTGTTGATTTTCTAAATTCAGGTTGAATTTATTTCCCTTTAACATTGCCTTTCCTTTGCGTTGTTCTTTTGTTTTCGATTCCAGATTTTCAATAGTCAGGTTTACATCCATGCTCATGGTTTTGTAACCATTATATTTTGAAGTAACTGTTTTTAAAAGTTTAACAGCTTCTGCATTTGATTGAGCGATAGTTGTAAATGCAATAAAAAATGCGGCAATGGCTAAAAATGTTTTTTTCATAAATTATTTATATGATTCAAAATTAAATACTGTAATTGATTTGATTTTTTGGCTAAACCAAAGTTTGCAAAAACCGTTCCAGTGAAGCCATATCAGAGTATAACACCTCTCTCGCTTTGCTTCCTGCATTGGGTCCAACAATACCTGCATCTTCTAATTGATCCATTAAACGACCTGCACGATTATAACCTAATTTTAAACGACGTTGTATTAATGATGTAGAACCTTGTTGATGTTGTACAACTATTTTTGCAGCTTCAGAAAATAAATCATCTCTATCGTTGCTGCCGAATTCAATGCGTTCTTTTTGTTCTTTTTCATCTACATATTCCGGCAATAAAAATGCTACATCAAATCCTTTTTGTTGGGAAATGAATTCCACAACCCGATCCACTTCCGGGGTATCTACAAAGGGACATTGCAAGCGCAAAATATCACTGCCTATACTCAACAACATATCTCCCCTACCAACCAATTGATCGGCTCCGCTCGTATCTAAAATAGTTCTTGAATCAACTTTAGAAGCAACCTTAAATGCAATACGTGCAGGGAAGTTTGCTTTAATAGTTCCGGTGATAATATTTACAGATGGCCGTTGTGTTGCAATTACTAAATGTATTCCTACTGCTCTTGCCAATTGTGCAATTCTTGCTATCGGCATTTCCACTTCTTTACCTGCAGTCATAATTAAATCTGCAAACTCATCCACCACCAATACAATATAAGGAAGAAATATATGTCCTTCTTTCGGACTTAATTTCATACGAGTAAATTTTGCATTGTACTCTTTTATATTTCTTACCTGTGCATTTTTTAATAATTCATAACGGGTATCCATTTCAATACACAATGCATTTAGTGTATTCACCACTTTTCTGGTATCTGTTATAATTGCATCTTCTTCACCCGGAAGTTTTGCTAAGAAATGTTTTTCAATTGCACTGAATAAACTCAACTCCACTTTCTTTGGATCCACCATTACAAATTTTAATTGCGATGGATGTTTTTTATACAATAATGAAATCAAAATGGAATTGATACCAACAGATTTTCCCTGACCGGTTGCGCCTGCCATTAATAAGTGCGGCATACGAGTGAGATCAGCAATATAATTTTCAGATGAAATTGTTTTACCCAAACAAATGGGTAAATCCATTTTTGCATTCTGAAATTTTTCAGATGCAATTTGCGAACGCATACTTACAATTTCTTTATTCACGTTTGGCACTTCAATACCAATAGTTCCCTTACCCGGAATGGGTGCAATAATGCGAATTCCTAAAGCGGCAAGACTTAATGCAATATCATCTTCCAGATTTTTTATTTTGCTGATGCGCACACCTGCTGCTGGAATTATTTCATACAGCGTAACCGTTGGACCTATCGTTGCTTTAATTTTTGATATCTGAATATTATAATTATTCAGTGTGCCGATAATCTGATCTTTATTGCGCTCTAATTCTTCGGTATTAATAGAAATTCCATCATTGGAATATTCCTCTAATAATTGTATCACCGGATATTTATATCCCGGTAAATTTAATGTCGGATCAAAATTATAATTGGAATATTCATGCAATACTTTTTCATCCACGGATTCTGCCACTTCTAATTCATGTTCATCTTCGGACTCCGGTTCTTCCACTTCTTCCACTTCAATTTTTTCTTCTTTCTCCAACTCAATTGGAATTTGTTGAACAGGTTTGGGCTCAATTATTTTCAATTCCATCTCCACTTCCTTTTTCTCTTCCAAATCTTTTACAGAAGAATAGGTTGGTGGAATAGGAACAGCTTCAGCTTTTTCAGCAGCAATTTCTTCTTCGCTTAATATGGGTTTTGGTTTGGGCTTTAATAATTCTAAAAGCGCCTTGAAATCAATATTTGTAAAAACAATCAGATAAATAACTGCAAACACTAAAAGAAAAGCGGCAGCACCAATTTTCCCCATCAATCCTTCCAGAGTTAAATAAGTGCCTTTTCCAAATGCCCCACCCCAAGGGAAACCTGTATTGTATAAAATAAATGCAAGCGTTGTACTTAACCATATAAGTATGATAACTCCTTGCCCGATAATTTTACGATTATTAAAAACACGTTTTCCAAAAAATGTATTTATCCCTAATGTAAAAAACCACGCTACAAAAAAGAAACTGCTGATTCCAAACCAGCGATAAAAAAATTGATGACTTACCACTGCACCCAATTTCCCCAGATGATTATTCACTTTCACTTCAGAATTAAACAATTGTTTCCATGGCTGAGTCCACACCATATCCTGATCTTGCTTCCAAGTAAGCAAATAGGAAATAAATGCTACCAGCAAAAAGAAACTAAATAATATCATCATCACCCCGCTAATCTGACGAGTGCGTTCATCACGTATAAAGCCTTTAAAAGTGAGTTTATTGGCAGTAGTATTTTTCTTGGATTTGGCCATGGATTCTGCGGGCTAAAGTAATGAAAGGTATAGGTAGAAGAAACGCATTTTATACACCACTGTTATCCGGTGTAGTCGAAAATGGAAACGGAATTATACATTCTATTTACGAGTGCATGCCGCATTTGCCTGAACTGCTGCTGCATCCTGTTCAAAGTCGGATTCAAATTTATCCACTTCACTTTTGCTTCCGCAATATTCTTCGGAGTAAGTAGCGGGATTGCCACTCACTGTATATTCATATGTACAGGTGGAACATTGCTGACAAGCGCTGAATAAGAAACTGAAGGCAGCTAAAAGAGTTAAGAGTAATACAGATTTTTTCATGATTTATTTTGCGCTGCGAAATTACTGTTTCGCTAAATAGAAAGAGAAATTGGTATCCACATATTTTTAAATACATTTTCTTTTTAGCTAAAAAAAGAAATCACAAAAACAATCTTGTAATTTCCAACTTTAATATTTTTTGTATTTTAATCCTGTTCTGTTTATAATATTGCATTACTTAAAATCAAATCCATTTTATGAAAATTACTAAATTGATGGTGGCAAACCGGGGTGAAATAGCCATACGTGTATTGCGAGCCGCCACCGAGTTGGGAATCCGCACGGTAGCTATTTACACTTTTGAAGACCGCTATTCTTTGCATCGTTACAAAGCCGATGAAGCATATCAGGTAGGAAAAGATATTGATCCGCTGAAACCTTATTTGGATATTGAAGAAATAATACGTGTCGCAAAACGTGAAGGTGTAAATGCCATTCATCCGGGATATGGTTTTTTAAGTGAGAATGTACAATTCGCAAAACGCTGTCGTGATGAGGACATTATTTTCATTGGACCAGATCCTGAAGTGATGGAGCAATTGGGTGATAAAATCGCTGCAAAAAAAGTTGCGGTTGAAACAAAGGTGCCTGTAATTCCAGATAATAAAGAGCCGCTAACTTCAGTAGAAATTGCATTGGCGGAAGCACAAATAATCGGTTATCCTATTATGTTGAAAGCTGCTGCCGGTGGTGGTGGTCGTGGAATGCGCAGAGTGTATAGTGATGAAGAATTAAGAAAAGGTTTTAATGAAGCACAACGAGAAGCGGGAAATGCATTTGGAGATGATACACTGTTCATGGAAAAATTTGTGGTGCAGCCAAAACATATTGAAGTGCAAATTCTGGGTGATCGCCATGGCAACATCGTGCATTTATATGAAAGAGATTGTTCATTGCAACGCCGTTTTCAAAAAGTAATTGAAATTGCTCCTGCACCAAATTTACCGCAGGAAGTAAAAAATAAATTATATGATTATGCATTGCGCATTGCAAAACATGTGGGTTATAATAATGCAGGTACTGTTGAATTTTTAGTGGACAAGGACCAGAATATTTATTTCATAGAAGTGAATCCACGTATTCAGGTGGAGCATACAGTTACAGAAGTAATTACAGGAATTGACATTGTTCGTTCGCAAATTTTAATTGCAAGCGGTCATCGTTTGGATTCGTCAGGAATATTTATTCAATCACAGGAAACAGTTGCGCTGAATGGTTTTGCAGTGCAATGTAGAATTACCACAGAAGATCCGACACAAGATTTTAAACCTGATTACGGGACTGTGATTGCTTATCGCAATGCAGGTGGTTTTGGAATTCGTATTGATGAAGGCAGTTCGTATCCCGGTGTAAAAATTTCTCCCTTCTTTGATTCTATGCTTGCAAAAGTTACTGCCTCCGGTCGCACTTTTAAAGGTACGATTCAACGTATGCGAAGAACACTTGCTGAATTTAGAATTCGTGGTGTAAAAACAAATATTGCTTTCTTAGAAAATATTTTAGATCACCCTGATTTTCAGGAAGGAAATATTACCGTAAACTTTTTGGAGGAACATCCTGATGTATTGCAATTTCCACCAAAGCTCGACAGAGGCACACGTATTTTAAAATATCTTGCGGAAGTATGTGTGAATGGAAATCCGGATGTAAAAAATTATGACCCGAATAAAAAATTTATTACACCAATTATTCCTGATTATGATGCAGATAAAATTCCAGCAAAAGGCACCAAACAATTATTGGATGAACTAGGCCCTGAAAAATTTGCACAATGGTTAAAGTCGCAAAAGCAAGTGATGTTTACGGACACCACAATGCGGGATGCACATCAGAGTTTATTGGCAACAAGAGTGCGCACAACAGACCTGATGAAAGTGGCAGCGAGCTATGCACAAAATCATCCGCAAACTTTTAGTATGGAAGTATGGGGTGGGGCCACCTTTGACGTAGCGATGCGATTTTTATATGAGGATCCATGGAAGCGATTACAATTACTGCGTGAAGCAATGCCGAATATTTTATTGCAAATGTTGTTGCGTGGTTCTAATGCAGTTGGATATACTTCTTATCCCGATAATCTTGTAGAAAAATTTATTGAAGAAGCGTGGAAAAATGGCAATGATGTGTTCCGCATTTTCGATTCATTGAATTGGGTGGACAGTATGTTAGTGAGTATAAAAACGGTGAGAGAAAGAACGGGTGGAATTGCAGAAGCTGCTATCAGTTATACAGGTGATATTTTGGATCCGAACAGAACAAAATATAATTTACAATACTATTTAGATCTTGCACGAAAATTAGAAGATGCCGGTGCACATATTCTTGCTATAAAAGATATGACCGGTTTATTAAAACCATATGCTGCTTCTCTATTGGTTACCGAATTAAAAAAGGCAATTGATATTCCAATTCATTTGCATACACATGATACTTCATCTGTGCAAGCTGCCACTTATTTAAAAGCAATTGAAGCCGGAGTGGATGTGGTGGATGTTGCTTTGGGAAGTATGAGTGGACTTACATCGCAACCGAATTTTGAAAGCTTGGTGGAGAGTTTGCGTAATACGCCGTATCAAACAGATTTTAATTTACATTCTTTAAATCAGTTTTCAGATTACTGGGAAAATGTGCGTGAAATATATTATCCATTTGAAAGTGGATTAAAAGCAGGAACAGCACAAGTATATCGCAATGAAATTCCCGGAGGACAATATTCTAATTTACGTCCACAGGCTTTTGGTTTAGGATTGGGAGAAAAATTACCCGACATTAAAAAAGCGTATGAAGATGTGAATGAAATGTTTGGCGATGTAGTAAAAGTTACACCAAGTAGTAAAGTAGTTGGCGATATGGCGATGTTTATGGTAACCAATAATTTTACGAAAGAAGATATTTTTAATAAAGGCGCAACACTTTCATTTCCGCAATCAGTAATTGGATTTTTCAGAGGTGATCTTGGTCAGCCATATGGTGGATTTCCAAAAACCTTGCAGGAAATAATTTTAAAAGATATAAAACCCTATACTGATTTACCGAATAAACATTTGGAACCTGTTGACTTCGAAAAAGAGTTTGCTGCATTCAAAGAAAAATTTGGTAACCGTGTGGAAATGACAGATTTTCTGAGCTATAAATTATATCCGAAAGTGTATGAAGATTATTTCAATCATAAAAAAGAATACGGTGATGTAAGTGTAATTCCTACACCTTATTTCTTTTATGGCTTGCAACAAAATGAAGAGATACTCATCACCATTGATAAAGGCAAAAGCATTATGGTGCGCTTGCTGAATATTTTACCTGCGGATGAAAATGGAATGCGTGCTGTGTTCTTCAGATTAAACGGACAAACAAGAGTAATTGAATGTGCTGATAAAAATATTGAGGTAAAAAGAGTGCTGCATAAAAAGGTGAGCGGCGATAAAGAAATTGGTGCTCCTTTACAAGGTAGCCTTGCTAAAATATTTGTGAAAGCAGGTGATGCAGTGAAAAAAAATCAACCGCTGTTTACTATTGAAGCAATGAAAATGGAAACTACGATTACTGCAAATGCAGATGGTAAAATAAAAACAATTGTATTAGCAGAACGCACTATGTTGGAAGCCGATGATGTGGTAGTAGAGATGGAGTAAGTTTGAAATTTAAATTCGAATTGCAAATCGTACTAATAAGAAATGCAGCCACGAATGCACGAATAAAAAACTCGAATGCACGAATCGTCTTTAATTATTTATAAATAAAAAATTTATTCGTGCATTCGTGTAATATAAATATTCGTGCATTCGTGGCTGCATTTCTTTTTGTATTTGTGGCTGCTTTTTTATTTGCATTCAAGGCTTCATTTCTTTTATACATAAGTGGCTGCATTTCTTTCACTCTCAAAAAATAAGTTGAAATTTGATGTTATAAATAAATACCGTGGCACTCAAACATTTTTTTAAAGACAGAAAGAAGCTTTCAAAAATTGCTACCATCATTATTTTTATAGCATTACTTCGCAGCTTGTACGAACCATTCCGTTTACAAAGTATTTCTGCAATCAGCATAAGTTATATAGAAGTTAAACCTTTTTTATTAGCGTCTTTATTATGTGCTTTTGTAATATTATGTATGACTATACTTAACTATTACCGCAAGTATAATATCATGATTATAATTTCCGTTCTGTGCATTATTGGAATGCTAATGATAAAAAAAATATATATCCTTCCATAAATTAATTGATTTCAATTTTGAATTACAAAGTATATGTAATTGAATTATCCAAACGGGTATTTACTGAAAATTATAAATTCAGAAATGCCAATCCACAATTCAATGGCGTCCTCGAATGTTTGTATGTAGGTATGACAAGCAAAACACCGAAAGAGCGATTTGAACAACACAAAACAGGTTACAGAAATAAAAATGGAAATAAACTCTCATCCAATATTGTAGAAAAATATGGAACCTATCTTCGACCAAGTTTATACGATGCCATTAATGAAAAACCAATGACAAGAGCAGAAGCTTTAAAGATGGAAGAAAAACTCGCCTGGAATCTGCGCAGAAAAGGATATGCTGTTTGGTTTAATTAAGTGCAATTACTTCCACATTCGAAAATAATTTATACTTTTAATTTGCATATTCAACACTTTCTATTTCAATTTTATTTCAATATAAAACATTACACTATGCAAGATATTAAGCCAATAAACATCATACAAAAATTTTCATTATTCGACTCGCTATGGACGCCGCACCTAATTGGTGAACTGAATGGTCAGTATGTAAAACTTTGTAAACTGAAAGATGATTTTGTGTGGCATAGTCATGCAAATGAAGATGAATTATTTATGGTTTTTAAAGGCACTTTACTTATGGATTTCAGAGATGAGAAAACAGTAGAAGTAAAAGAAGGCGAAATAATAATAGTACCGAAAGGTGTTGAACACAGGCCACATACTAACGGTGAAATAGTTTTTAATTTATTATTCGAACCGAAAGCCACACAGCATACAGGAGATGTGGAGAGTGCATTGACAGTAAAAAAATTAGACTGGATTTAAATCACTTTTTAAAATACATATTATGAAAACAAACAGAAGAAACTGGATAAAGAAAATGAGTTTGTTAATCACAGGAATTGGTTTTGCGAAATACAATTTGTTTGCAAATACAAATTCTGAATTACCAAACAATAATCCATTACAAATTAATCAACAACCAAACAATTTAGAAAATATGCAATTAGGCGCATTCTCAATGAGTTTGAATGTCAAGGATATTCATGCTTCAAAAACATTTTATGAAAATCTTGGATTCACTGTTTTTGGTGGTGACATTAAAAACAATTATCTCATCATGAAAAATGGCAATGCACTCATCGGTATATTTCAAGGAATGTTTGAAGGGAATATTCTAACCTTTAATCCGGGTTGGGATGAAAATGCAAAAGAGGTGAAAGAATTTACTGATATAAGAGATATTCAAAAGCAGTTGAAAAGCAAAGGTGTTACTTTAGTTTCAGAAGCGGATGAAAAAACAAGTGGTCCGGCAAGTATTGTTTTAATTGATCCGGATGGCAATCAAATATTATTGGATCAGCATAGATAATTTATAAAAATTTTCGGTTGGTGATATACCAACCGATAGTTGAAATAAAATAAAATGAAAGCAGCAATTTATAATCACTATGGACCTCCCGATGTTGTTTCTATTCAGGAAATAGATAAACCTATTCCAAAAGAAGATGAAATTTTAATTAAAGTAATAGCTTCCACTGTAAATAGAACCGATACCGGATTACGAAGTGCACAATATTTTATTTCACGTTTTTTCACAGGACTGTTTAAGCCAAAGTATAAAGTGTTGGGTAATGAATTTGCCGGTGTAATTGAACAAATTGGCAGCAGCGTTTCCTCTTTTAAAATTGGTGATAGAATTTTTGGATTTAATGATACACATTTTGGTGGACATGCGGAATATATGATCGTGCGGGAAGCGGATGCAATTGCATCTATTCCTGATACTATTTCATTTATTGAAGCAGCTTGTATTACTGAAGGTGCGCATTATGCACTCGTTGATATTCGGGCGGCAAAAGTGCAGAGCGGTCAACATGTAATGGTGTATGGTGCCACAGGTGCAATCGGTTCCGCTGCTGTACAATTACTAAAACATTTTGGAGCACATGTCACCGCAGTTTGTAATACAAATAATGTGGCGTTAGTAAAATCACTTGGTGCAGATGCTGTGATTGATTATTTGCAAGAAGACTTTACACAAACACAACAAAAATTTGATTTTGTTTTTGATGCTGTTGGCAAAACTTCCTTTGGAAAATGCAAACCTATTCTTACTAAAAAAGGAATCTATATTTCCACAGAATTGGGTAAAAATTCAGAGAATGTTTTTTATGCAATAATTACTCAGTTTGCTAAAGGCAAACGAGTGTTGTTTCCAATTCCTACTATTACAAAAGAGGATGTAATATTCTTAAAAGAGCTGGTAATATCCGGTAAATTTAAACCGGTAATCGACAGACATTTTCCGCTTGATAATATTATGGAAGCGCATACTTATGTAGAAAGTGGGCAGAAGACAGGGAATGTAATAATTGATATAGCTATATAATTTACCTTTTACAATACTTTTTTTATTTTAATATCATTGTGTTAATCTATGTGAATTAAAAAAGTAGTCCCGAATGTTTTTATAATTTTGAAGCACATCTATAATTCTTGAAATACAATTCATATAAACAGGTCTGCGCAATTCTGCTGTTGTTGTTATATACATTCAGCAACAGTCCGTTTATAAAATTTCATCACCACAATAGTTCACAGGAAAGTTATTCTATTACAACTATAGAAAATGGTGTTTCTGGTTTTCAATCTAATTCTGAATTACATCAGTTAGAAAAACGCTGTGCTTTGTGTGATAACCATACGTTATCCGTTCATGCAAGTTCTGTATTTATAACAGAGAATATCAGTACACATAATTATTCTATTTCTATTCCTTCAGCGACAATACACAATTATTCGAAGATTATTCCCTACACTAACCGGGGGCCGCCGGAAGTTTCATTTGCAAGTGTGTAATTGTTTTGCTCAATAGCCGACAATTATTTGTAATTCATTTTATTTATTTAATTCAAGCAAATGAAATATTTTCAATTCTTACTATTCGCAGTATTTATAATTTTTTATAATAGCATCTATGCTCAAATTTCCATTCAAGGAACTATAAATGATAAGGCAACAAAAGAAAGTTTACCCGGTGTTTCTATTTATATCAGTGATTTAAAAACAGGAAGTGTAACAGACATCAATGGCAAATATTCTATTAATAATATTAAACCGGGTGCATATTTAATTGAAGTTAGTTATGTAGGTTATAAAAGAATAGTTAACCGTTATCAGATTACCGGCGATACTATTCTCAACTTTATATTAGAAGAATCACCTACAGAATTAAATCAGATAGTTGTTACGGCAGTTACACATTCCACTGAATTAAAATTAAGTCCGGTAATTATAAAACCGGTTGATATTACAGAGTTAAATCAAAACAGTTCTACCAATTTAATTGATGCGCTAAAAAATATTCCGGGCATTAATCAGATAACAACAGGTGTTGGAATTTCAAAACCTACTATTCGTGGTTTAGGTTATAATCGTGTGATTACTTTATATAATGGCATTCGGCAGGAAGGTCAACAATGGGGAGATGAACATGGAATTGAAATAGATGAATATGCAATTGATAGAATCGAGATAGTAAAAGGACCCGGCAGTTTATTATATGGTTCTGATGGCATTGCAGGTGTAATAAATTTTCTTGCAGATGTTACACCGCCTGCAGGAAAAATAGAAACAAAACTTATCAGTAATTATCAAAGCAATAATAATTTATTTGGTTATTCGCTTTCAAACTCCGGAAATAAAAATGGGTTTCAATGGCTGGGAAGATTCAGCAATAAATATGCAGGCAACTATCAAAACAACTATGATGGCAAAGTGTATAATTCCGGTTTCAATGAATATGCTGCAAGTGTATTTGCAGGTGTAAATAAAAGTTGGGGCTATTCAAATTTTGATTTCAGCATTTTCAATACAACTTTAAATATAGTGGAAGGTGATAGAGATAGTCTTGGAAATTTTATTTTTGAAAAACCTATTACTGAAGATTCTGCAATAATTGTAACAGCAACAGATGATGATTTAAAAGGTTATAACATTGGCTTTCCGCATCAGGTAGTAAATCATTATAGAGCATTGACAAATAATTATCTGATTCTAAATGCAGGGACTCTGAATTTTGATTTGGGCTATCAGAAAAATATCCGCAAAGAATTTGGTGATGTATTAAATCTAGATGATCCGGATTTATATTTTGATTTGCAAACTTTTAATTATAATCTCCGCTATAATTTTAATGAAGCGGATGGTTGGTCCACATCTATTGGTGCAGGTGGCATGTATCAAATAAATACCAATAAAGGCTCTGAATTTATTATACCTGATTATACTCTCTTTGATTTTGGTGTGTTTGTATTCACACAAAAAATAATAAATAAACAATGGATGCTTGCCGGTGGATTAAGATATGATAACCGACAACTTGAAGGTGATGAATTATATTTAGATAGTTTGGGCTTACCTGCAAATTCTAATTATACAAACGAATTAAAATTCCCCGGATTTAAAAATACTTACAACAGCTTTTCCGGAAGTATTGGCGCCTCTTATCAAGCAGATGAACACTCTACTTTTAAATTAAATATTTCAAGAGGATTTCGTGCACCTAATATTGCAGAGCTTGCTTCTAACGGACAACATGAAGGAACCTTCCGTTATGAATATGGTAATACAGATTTAAAAGCAGAAATAAGTCATCAATTTGATATTGCTTATTTTTTAAATGCCGATCATATTTCAATTGAATTAACACCGTTTATAAATCTTATTTCCAATTATATTTTTTCTGAAAAATTAAATAGTGTTTTTGGTGGCGACTCAATTCCTGATATTGATAACCCCACTCCTGCATTTCAATTTACTCAGGGCAATGCGCAATTAACAGGTGCTGAAATTTTTGTAGATGTCCATCCGCATCCACTCGATTGGTTACATATTGAAAATGCATTTTCATTTGTGCAGGCCATTCAAAAAAATCAACCGGACAGCACAAAGTATTTACCTTTTATTCCTGCACCAAAATACAGTGGTGTGCTGCGTGCACAATTTAAAACCACAGGAAAAAAACTGAACAATACTTTTATCAAGTTCGGTATAGATTATTATTTCCCACAGAATAAATACTTTGCAGCTTATGGCACCGAAACAGCAACACCTGCATATACTTTATTAAGTGCAGGAGTAGGTGCTGATATTTCTATATTTGGTAAAAAAGATATTTTAAGTGTGTTTATCAATGCAGAAAACCTGGCGGATGTTGCTTATCAAAGTCATTTAAGCAGGTTGAAGTATGCACCCGAAAATCCATTCACAGGAAGGATGGGAGTTTATAATATGGGAAGAAATTTTAGTTTGAAACTGATTTTCAATATGTAAAAAATAATTACCCAGATCTCTTTTATCTAATTTTTAAATTTGTAGAAGGATAGGCCAAACAAGGTTAATACATTTTAAAAGGTGAGATAATAAGAAACTGAATATGCGTATTCCAATTTTCAGCGATGTTCAACCTTCTTGCAAAAACTTTGTTAAGCTAATCTGTGATATTTAAAAACCATATCACCAAGTAAAAATTACAATCAATTAAATTACAGGAAACCGAAAATATTTATACATAATACTTCGGCGATTAAAACAACAAAATTATGAATGGTATAGAAGAAGGTTACACACGTCAGGAAAAATATAATCCTGAGATTACTGAAAAATTAATAGGGCATTATTCAGGTATTATTGATAGCATTGGTGAAGATGTTACCAGAGAAGGCTTATTAAAAACACCTGAACGTATTGCAAAGGCAGTACAATATATGACGCAAGGATATTCCTTAGATGCAGAAGCGGTTGTTAGATCTGCGATGTTTCATGAGGAGTGTAATGAAATGGTAATTGTAAAAGACATTGAATTATATTCCATGTGTGAACATCACATGTTGCCTTTTTTCGGCAGAGCACATGTTGCTTATATTCCAAATAATAAAATTGTTGGCTTAAGTAAAATTGCAAGAGTAGTAGATATTTTTTCAAGACGATTACAAGTGCAGGAACGGCTTACTCATCAAATAGTGCAATGCCTTGAAAATACATTACAGCCATTTGGTGTTGCTGTGGTTATTGAAGCAAGTCATTTATGTATGATGATGCGGGGAGTGCAAAAACAAAATAGTGTTACTACTACTTCTGCATTCACAGGTCAATTTCAAAAAGTAGAAACCCGCAGCGAATTTATCAGCTTGATTGCAGCAAAACTGAGTTAAGTATTTTTAATAAATTTAAGCATGAAAAAAGCTTATATATTTCCCGGACAAGGTTCTCAATTTTCCGGCATGGGAAAAGAGTTGTACGATACGAATTCCCATGCAAAACTTTTATTTGAACAAGCAAATACATTACTCGGATTCCGAATTACAGATATTATGTTTAGCGGAACGGATGAAGATTTAAAACAAACAAAAGTTACGCAGCCTGCAATTTTTTTACACTCAGTAATTCTTTCCACTACCATAGAAAATTTCAAACCCGATATGGTGGCAGGGCATTCACTCGGCGAATTTTCGGCATTGTTTGCAAACAATACATTATCATTTGAAGATGCATTACTGCTTGTAAGCAAACGAGCAATGGCGATGCAGAAAGCATGTGAAAAACAAGCATCCACAATGGCAGCAGTGTTAGGACTTGCCGATGAAATGGTAGAACAAATTTGTGCAGACACTCCGGGAATTGTAGTAGCTGCAAATTATAATTGTCCGGGACAATTAGTAATAAGTGGTGAATTGGAAGCAGTGCAAACTGCATGTGAAAATATGAAAGCAGCCGGTGCAAAACGAGCAATTATTTTACCGGTTGGTGGTGCATTTCATTCACCATTAATGGCACCTGCACAAGATGAATTACGGGCAGCAATTGATGACACAACATTTAATAATCCAATATGTCCCATATATCAAAATGCAACTGCACTTCCGGTAACTGATCCTGAATTAATAAAACAAAATTTAATTGCACAATTAACAGCCCCTGTAAGATGGACACAAAGTGTGCAGGCAATGACGCAAGATGGAGCAACACATTTTATTGAAGTAGGTCCGGGAAAAGTACTGCAAGGATTAGTAAAAAAAATAAGTCCCGAAGTGGAAGTTTTTTTTGGTGAATAGTGAATGGTGAGTGGTGAATGAAAAGATCAGTGATGAGTAATCAGTAATGAATTTAATTAACCTGAAACACGAAACCCGAAACTTTTTTCATTGTCAATTGTCCACTTTCCATTGTCAATTTAAAAAGCCAATAGTCTAAGTTTTTTTTCATTGTCAACTGTCCATTGTCAACTGTCAATTTACTTAGCTAACAGCCTTCCTAAAAAAAACTAAATAAGCATCCTCACCGGATCTTCTAAAAAGTCTTTTAGTGTTTGTAGAAATTTTGCACCTGTTGCGCCGTCCACTACTCTGTGGTCGCAGCTCATCGTCAACTTCATAATATTTCCAGGAACAATTTGTCCGTTCTTCACTACAGGTACTTCATTAATTCCACCAACAGCAAGAATACATGCATCCGGTGGATTTATGATTGCAGTGAATTCTTCTATACCCATCATACCTAAATTAGAAATGGTAAATGTATTTCCTTCCCAATCTTGTGGTTGTAATTTTCTATTGCGTGCCCGTTCTGCAAGATCTCTAGTTTCCACTGAAATTTGCGCTAATGATTTTCCATCTACATGACGAATAACAGGAACCACTAATCCATCATTAATTGCAACAGCAATTCCGATATGAATATGTTTGTATGTGCGCACTAAATCGCCCAACCAACTGCTGTTTACTTGCGGATGTTGTCTTAAAGCTGTAGCACAAGCTTTCACAATCATATCATTAAATGAAATTTTTACGGGTGCAACTGCATTCATACTTTTTCTTGCAGCTATTGCATTATCCATATCAATACTTACCGTAAGATAAAAATGCGGTGCAGCAAATTTGCTTTGTGCTAAACGACTTGCAATTGTCTTGCGCATTTGAGAAACTGCTACATCAGTATATCCTTCTTCACCGGTTACAGGTGCAAAACTTAATGACTTTTCTTTTTTATCCGCAGCAGGTGTATAGGATTCAATATCTTTTTTAACAATACGACCACCATCACCACTACCTTCCACTTTTGCAAGATCAACACCTTTTTCTTTGGCAATCATTTTTGCAAGTGGTGATGCTTTTACTCGTCCATTCTCATCGGCCTCAGTTTGTTCATCTTCTTCTTTTAATTCTTTTACTTGAGGTTCCACTTCTTTTACTTTCACTTCGGGTTTTTCCTCTGCTACATTTTTTTTCTCTGCACTTTTATTTTCTGTTTTCTCTTCACTCACTTCTTTGGGTGCAGATTTATGTTCATCCTTATTTTCTTTTGAAGTATCTGCCGTACTTTCTTTTGCAAGCAATTCTTTATAATCTTCACCTTCTTTTCCAATGATTGCGATTACAGAATCCACCGGTGCTGCTTTTCCTTTTTCTACACCTACATACAACAGAACGCCATTGTTATAACTTTCCAATTCCATAGTGGCCTTATCGGTTTCTACTTCTGCAAGTACATCACCGCTCTTTACTTTATCTCCTACTTTTTTATGCCATTCCACAAATACGCCTTCAGTCATGGTATCGCTCATACGAGGCATTCGAATTACTTCCGCCATAGTGTTTTATTTTGTGTTGCGAAGATACAAATACCACTTTTGCTTTTTATAAAAGTCATATTAAATGGTATTTTAAATTCAATGAAATCAATAGCCAAATATTTCCTGTAATGTCAATTCTTTAAACTCTCCTAAACCTTGCAAATAATTCATATCGAGTTTGGTGCGGTCGCCAATCACCAAAATTGTGTAAGTACGGTCTGCAATATATTTATTGAAGAAAGTTTGCATATCATCAATCGTCATGCCCTGCACTTGCTGATAAATATCTTTTCGGATATCGTAATCAATTCCTCTGCGTTGCAAAGATTCATACGTCCAGAAAACTCCGGAACGAGTAATACGTTCACTTGCAATTTGTTTTGTAACCGCTTCTACACTTTGTTGAAATTGATTATCTGCTCTAGGCATTTCATTCATAATTTCTTCCATAGCCGTCACTGCATCGGGCATTTTATCTGCCTGTGTTGCAACAAATGCTCTCACATAATGTGCTTCGTCTTTGTTTAGTGGTGTGCTAAATCTTGCATAAGCACTATATGCCAAAGCACGGGTTTCACGAATTTCTTGAAATACAATAGAGGATAAACCACTGCCAAAATATTCATTGAATATACGGCTCGGTGCCAGCAATGCATTATCATTTAATGCATCCTTGCTCATCATCAATACTTGTGCTTGCACCATATCATAATTTACAAATAATACAGTATTGGTTTTGGTGGGTAGTTCAGGATATTTTTTTGCTGTTGGATAAGATTGCAATTGTGCCGGAACTTTATGATATGTATTTAATGCTTGCGTAATTTCTTCCTGCGATTTTTGTCCGTAATAAAAAATACGATGCTTATAAGATGTAATACTTTTTATTTGCTCCACTAATTTATTTGGATTAATACTATTCAATTCTTTTTCAGAAATAATATCAGTGAAAGGAGAAACAGCACCATACCTTGCATAATTTGCCAATGCCGCATTCAGTATTATTCCCTTATTCAATTTTGCATCTTGTCTGTCTTTTAAAATAGTGGTAACTAATTCTGCATACGCCGTTTTATCGGGCTGCACATTGGCCAGAATATTTTCAAACAATTCAATGCCTTTATCCAGATTTGCATCCATGCCACTTAACTGCACATAACTTCTATCCTGCGATGTAAATACATTAAAGCTTAATCCATATTTAAAAAATTCTTCCTGCAATTGTGCGGCTGAATATTTATCTGTTCCTAAGTATGGCAAATACTCCACTGCAAGCGATAACATTTTATCATTATCACTACCCATATCAAGTATATAATACAATTCAAATAAATCATTCAACTCATTATTCATATAGGATAAAGAAACACCGGATGTTAGCGTACCTGCTTTAATTTTCGATTGAAAATCTACAAACTCAGGTTTTGTATTTTGTGAAGGCAATTCAGAAAAACGCTCTAAAAATGCAGATTCATTATCACGATTTGCTTCTACCGGGGTTATCACAGGCTTGTCTACTTTTTCAATATTTGTATCTACACCTTTGCGTTTATAAACAATCACATAATTATCAGTACCGAGATAAGTATTTGCAAAATTTATTACATCCTGTTTAGTAAGTTTATCCATCTTATCATCTTCATTCAAATACACATCCCAGGGTTTTCCAAGAATAAAAGAACTTACAAATGCACTTGCTCTTCCTTGATTTGTTTCAAAAGATTTTGTTTGCGATAAACGCATATCATTAATTGCAGCTTTCATCAGCCATTCATCAAATTCACCTTTGCGAATTTTATCAATTTCTTTTAATAATAATTGTTCGCACTCTTCTAAGGATTGACCTTCACGAGGGGTTGCACCAAATTCAAAAACACCATAATCTTTTAATTCATATACATACGAAAATGCTGATTGTACTTTTTGCGATTGATTTAAATCCAGATCTATTAAGCCCGCCTGACCATTATATAAGATTGCAGCAACAAGCTTTGCAACCATTACGTCTTTGTCCAAAGACTTTGGCAAGCGATAACCCATTACCAAATTCTCAGCTTCCTGCCCAACTACTTCTCTGCGTTGTACTTCTGTGATAGGTGCTTCTTTTTTCACCTGCCATTCAGGTATCATACGAGATTTATAATCACCAAAATATTTCTCTACCAATGCAATTGTTTGCTCATAACTAATATCTCCCGAAATACAAATCGCCATATTATTGGGTACATAGTATTGAATAAAATAATTAGTGATATTATACATAGAGGGATTTTTTAAATGTTCCCCTTCACCAATTGTTGTTTGTGTTCCATAAGTATATGTCGGAAACATCGCTAGCATAAATGCTTTCCATACTTTTCTGGAATCACGATCTTGACTCATATTATATTCTTCATACACGGCTTCCAATTCTGTTTGAAATAACCGCAATACTACTTGATGAAATCTTTCACTTTCCAATATCAACCACTTTTCTAATTCAGCAGAAGGAATATCATTTACATACACGGTTTGTTCTAAACTTGTATAAGCATTTGTTCCTTTTGCACCAAGAGACGAAATCATTTTATCATATTCATTCGGAATTGCAAATTTTGCTGCTTCTTGCGATAATCTATTTATATCATCATAAATTGCTTTCTTTTTTTCAGGATCTTTTTCTTTGCGATGTTCTTCATATTTCTGTGCAATGGCATCAATAATTAATCTTTCACGATCCCAATTAATTGTACCGATATTACTTGTTCCTTTAAATAACATGTGTTCCAGATAATGCGCAAGACCTGTAGTTTGTGGCGGATCATTTTTTGAACCTGCTTTCACTGCTATATACGTTTGCACACGAGGCTCTAATTTATTCTGCGACAGATAAACCAACATTCCATTATCGAGGCGATAAATTCTGGTACCGGTCAGATCACCTTCCACAGATATATAAGGTACATCTCTTACCGGTGCTTTTCCTGGTGCAGCTCCTAACAAAGGTTTATTGGTATATAAATCTAATGGATTTGTATATCCGGGAATCTGTTGAGTGTTGGTAGATGATTTACCCGGTTCATACGGCGGTGTTGCCAATTGCCCCGGAGGAGGTGTATTTGATTGTCCGTTATTTTGATTGTTAGAAGTTGAATTGGAGGTGGAAGACTTGGAAGGTGGCACTTGCCCCCAAACAGCTGTTGTTAAAATAATTGAAATAGTTAGTGCAAAAATTCTGTTCATCATAATTGTTGTTTAATAATCTAATTCGAAACCAAGTGTATCTTTTATTTCTTGTATCAATGGATTTGCTTCTGCCATTTTTTTAAATTTTTCAATAGCAGTATAAGGACGTTTTGCTGCTTTTGTTTTTTCAATTACGTTTAACTGAATGTCAAAAGTATTATTGTCAATTGCATCGTACAAAAATGATTTTAAATCGGTGATATGCGTTTGCATAATATTTATTTCCACCTGCGAATCCAATCCAATACTTATTTCTGCTTCATTGCTAAATGTCAACACTGCATGATCCATTAATACTGCTACTCTTTGCAAATCACTGCGAATACTATCTGCATATTCCTTCCAAGCTAAAATAAATAACTCAGGTATAACCGTTTTTTTATCGAGCTTTATTTCTTCTTTATTCTCTGCGGATATTTCTGAATTTTTATTGAGAATGTTTTGTCTTAAACTCCCTTTTTTAGGCATGCTCACCGTTTCTGCAGAATGTAATATTTCTTTTTTCTTTTCAGGAATATATTCCGCTTTTTCTTCAGATGTAGTTTCTGTTTTTACTTTTTCCGGTGAAAATTGTTTTGGAGTTTTAACTACCGGAGTTTTTTTTTCCGGTAAAGTTCCTTCTGTTTGATAAGTATGAATAGCGCCGTGGATATAACATAATTTCAACAGTGCCAGCTCTACATGTAAGCGTTTGTTTTTACTTATGCGATATTGTACATCTGCTTGATTTAAAATATTTAATCCGCTGAGTAAAAATGAAGCAGAAACAATTTCCGATTGATGCTGATATTTTTCAATAACAGTTTCACTGAGTTCTAACAATTTAATTGTCTTTGGATCTTTGCACACAAGTAAGTTTCTGAAATGTTCTGATAAACCAATCAGAAATGTATCACCATCAAAACCTTTGGAAATTATCTCATCAAAATATAATAATACTGAAGCGGCATCTTCCGCTAATAATGCATCAGTAATTTTAAAATAATAAGTATAATCTAAAATATTCAGATTTTCAATTACATCCTTTCCAGTAATATTTTTTCCCGCAAATGTGGTGATGCGATCAAAAATAGAAAGTGCATCCCGCATGGCACCATCCGCTTTTTGCGCAATTAAATGAATAGCTTCATCTTCACAATTCACATCTTCACTTTTGCAAATCTTTTTCAACTGCTTAATCATATCTTTTACATGAATGCGATTGAAATCAAAAATCTGACAACGTGAAAGTATGGTGGGAATAATTTTATGTTTTTCTGTAGTTGCAAGAATAAATTTTACATACGCCGGCGGTTCTTCCAATGTTTTTAGAAATGCATTAAATGCCGCTGCGGATAACATGTGTACTTCATCAATAATATAAATCTTATACTTTCCTTCTTGAGGCGCATATCGCACCTGATCTGTGAGGCTGCGAATATCTTCTACAGAATTATTGGAAGCCGCATCAATTTCATGGATATTAAAAGATGCATTTTGTCGAAATGATTTACAAGATTCGCATGTATCGCAAGCCTCTCCGTCGGGCTGCAGATTTTCGCAATTAATTGTTTTAGCTAAAATTCTTGCACAAGTAGTTTTACCTACACCTCTTGGCCCACAGAATAAAAAGGATTGTGCAAGATGATTATTTTTAATTGCATTGCGCAATGTAGTAACCACATGCTCCTGCCCTATCACATCGTCCCAGGTGGCAGGGCGGTATTTTCTCGCAGATACAACAAAACTTTGCATAGTCATAAAGATAGAAATACTAAGGCAGATATGCACTGCGCATTAAGCAAATGCAGAAATTAAATGCCGGGATTTAATTGTATTATCTGATAATTCAGCCATGTAGCAAAACAAACCCACAACAGATAAGGTATTAAAAGATAAAATGCGTTAACCGATATTTTCCGAAATAAAAACATCGTTGTAAGAATTGTAATAATTAATAACACGATGTCCACCAATGCAATTATAGGATTATGCATTTTGAAAAAAAACAGACTCCACAAAAAATTTAACGCCAATTGAATATAAAATAAAACATATCCACTGCGCTTATTTTTTTCTGATTTTGTAATCCAAAAAAAATAAAGTGCAACACCCATCATGATATATAATAATGTCCATACCGGACCGAAAATCCAATTTGGTGGATTTAAACCGGGTTTATTCAATGTAGCATACCAACCCTCAATTTCACCAACGGTAAAAAATCCGCTGACACTGCCAACGATTACACAAAGAAAAACGCAAAGAATTAGTCTTGTTATTTTCATAATTACAGGCTACTTACTAGTTTATTATATTTTGATTTTAATCTAAAATTATACATCAGTTTAGTTTTAAAAGGCAACCTGTTCATTAAATCATTTTTGTCATTTTCGGCCATTGCATCAAATATCCAGGGAAGTGTATGCACTTTAATTTCTAGTGGCATAGTTTCAATAAATTTCTGATCTAAATTAAGTATTTCTTCTTCTTTTACATTTGCCACTATTTTTTCTATCAGCAATTCCTTTTGTTTTAAAAGAGACGCAATAGCATCTCCATATTTTAGTATGGATTGTTTTAATTTTTCTTTTTCCGCTGCATCATCATTATCCATTGTCAATAATTTAAATGAATCATCAATAATATGCATGCATTTAGTACAATCATTATACTGTCGTTCTAACAAATCCATTTTTGTTTTAGAATCTGATAAGTGTTTGTGTAATTCAAAAGTGAGAAAATCCTTTTCCAGATGATGATGATGGTGCATTGCTTTTACATGATGTTGAAACCAGTGTTGTGCATAGCGCATTCCGTTTGCGTTATATAAGTCCAATTTAATTACAATCGTTTCTAAGCGTACCACATCCTTTCGGATTGCAGCATGAATCCAATACAATGTTTTCAATATTTTTCGATCAGGAATTTTCATTTAATATTTTTTATATTTTTTGAAAAGCAAACATTTTATTTTGTATTCCATTCTGAACAAATATAAAATACATCCCGGGAGTAAAAGCTTTTAAATCAAATGTGATATAGTTATTTACACCCACTATTTCATCTGCAATTTGTTTCCCAAAAATATCATATAGCATTATTTGCATATCGTCCGTAATATTTTTCACTACAATATAATCACTTGCCGGATTGGGATAAACAGAAATACTATTTCCTTTTGATTCAGAAATATTAGTAACTGCATTGCAATCAGCAGGAGTGCTTTCTGAAAGTATTTCTAATTCACCATTATCTATCCACCAATCCTGCCATGCAAAAACAGAATTTGCAGTTTGCCAGTCATTCAAATCGAAATAATTACTGCCGTCTGTTGTGCCTGCTATTATTGCAACTTTAATTGCTTGTTCTTCTGCAATCCAGGTAAGATCATTTCCCGATTCACAAGTTTCAGGAATATTATCTTCAATGCAATTCGTCTGAATAAAATATGCGAAATCTTCATAGTCAGGATAATCTCCAAACACTCTTGCCAAATTATTTTCATCAATACAAACTGCGGTATATTCATTCACACCAATACCTTTTGCAGGAATGGAAAAGTCGGTAACTAATCTTGCAAGAAAAGCAGCATGCCTTCCTTGTCTGTCGGGATTATTATAATGTGTATCGGTAATTGTATTTAATAAAATTGCATGATCAATAAAATCATGATAACCAATTGCCATTGCAGGATGATAAGGATTGCTGAGAGATTGCGCAGAAGTAACTGTACCAAACTCTGCAGAAAAATAAGCATCACCCATTATTGCACATCCGGCGCTGGTTCCACCGATAGTTATTTTTTTATCGTGAATCAAATATTTTATTTTATCCTCCACAGGAGTATTGCGCCACATGGAAACATAATCCCATTGATCGCCACCGGCAATAAATAGCAGTTCGCAATTTTCTAATTGCTGTAATACATATTCATCATAAGATGCATCTGAAGAATTAAAAACAATGGTTTCCACACTATTTACTTCCACTCCTAAATCCGAAAAGAAATAATCATTATACCCATCTTCACCCGAAGCACGAATCACCAACACATCACCTCCGGCTGCCCGTTGCAACATCCAAATCATTGCATCATCATTGTCGGTGGCACCGCCTGCCAATACAATTCCGGGTAAGGGAATGGTTACCACATCTGCACTATCGCCGGTGATATAGTTGGTATAAGATTGTGCTATTCCCGTTTCAAGTGAAACCACTGTAAATAAAAGCATCAAAATTTTCATGTAATTCATTCTGCTAAATTACAATGTATCTCACTGTGATATAGGCTTCAATATCTATGCGATTGCACATGTATATTTGCATCAAAATATTTACTGTGGATTCTTTTTCTTTTGATGATACTTCCATTGCCTTTTCGGGCAAAACAAATTCTGAACTGAAGCAGGAATATCGGCTTTTTAAATTAATGAATAACAACACATTGGTGAGCATAGGAATTAAAGCGACCATGTTTGCCATAAAATACGGATTGCCTGTAAAGGGGCTTATAAAGGCTACTATCTATAAACAATTTTGTGGTGGTGAAACTTTAGAAGAAACCCGACATGTAATAGATACTCTGAAAAATTATAATATAAAAACCATATTGGATTATGGTGTGGAAGGAAAAGAAAATGAAGCAGAATTTGAGCGCACTAAATCACAATTGCTCCATACTATTCAGTTTGCAAAAGGCAATCCGAATATTCCATTTATCAGCAGTAAAATAACCGGCTTAGTGCGTTTTGCATTATTAGAAAAAATGCAGAAGAGTGAAGTTTTACATGCAGAAGAAGAAAAAGAAAAACAACAGTTGTATGAGCGTATGCATCAGATAGCTTCACATGCAAAAGATGCCGGGATCGGATTGTTTATTGATGCAGAAGAAACATGGATTCAGGATCCGGTGGATGAACTTACTTTTGATTTAATGCGCACATACAATAAAGAAAAAGCAGTAGTATTCAGCACACCACAAATGTATCGGCACGACAGATTGGAATTTTGCAAACGTTCTTTAGAAGATGCGAAAAAACATAATTACATTTTAGGTTTGAAACCTGTGCGTGGCGCATATATGGAGAAGGAAAGAAAACGAGCTGCCGATATGGGATATCCTTCACCAATTCAGCCGGATAAAGCAGCTACCGATCGTGATTATGATGCCGTAATAATTCTTGCATTAGATAATAAAGAACAGATTGGTTTTTGTGCTGCAACTCACAACGAAAAAAGTGCTTTATTACTTGCTACAGAAATGGATAAGAGAAATATTGCAAGAGACCATTCTCATTTTTGGTTTTCACAATTGTATGGTATGAATGACCAGATAACCTATAATCTTGCAAAAGCGGGTTTCAACGTAACTAAATATTTACCGTATGGTCCTGTATTAGATGTTATGCCTTACTTAATGCGTCGTGCAGAAGAAAATACTTCTGTAGCCGGACAAATGAGCAGAGATTTAAATTTGATTCATAAGGAAATTACCAGACGTCAGATTTAATTATTTTTCCCTGTTGTTCCATTCCATCCCCAGTTGTTATTCGATATACATAAATTCCCTGAGGCAATGCTGTTATATCAATGCAATTATTTTCAATATTTATTTTAAAGAAAACTAATTCACCTACTAAGGAAAATATTGAAATTTGTTGCACTTGATTTTCTTGTTGCCAACAAATAGTAGAAGTTGCAGGATTCGGATACAGAGTTAGCAATTGAATTTTATCATCAAAATTATTTTCAACATTTGTACCTACAACAGTATCCAAAATCGTAATTGCATTATTGGTAAACACCGGCGGATTATTGTCGAAGTAAATTTCTGCGCTATTAATAATTGTAGTTCCTAAAGATAAGTCTGGAACCACATCAATTGCATAAGTTACAAAACCCATACTCTCCAAATAATTTTCAGAAGAATCGGGTAAAATAATATCATTAAAATACCAGTTAATTAATCCGGAATTGTCCAACTCGATATTGTAAGGATGACTGGAAGCTAACATCCGAAAAGATAACACTTGTAATTCTTCAGGTAATTGATTTTCCAAATGCACAAAATGCGCAGGATAGTTTCCTGTATTTTGAAATTCGATAGTATATTCTAAAGTTTCAATTGCAGGGTTGGTGAATCCGGAAGGTTGTTCAGGTAAGGGTGAAACAGAAATGATATTAGGATCAAAACTTGAGTAAACGATTTGGTTAAGTGTATCTGTATTATTTAAAATATTAGCATCTTCCGTTAAGCTGTTAACAGACGCAATTGATGTAACAACTGAGTCAATCCATAGAGTATCAAATACTGAGGAACAATATAAATCAACTTGTATTTCTGCAAACGGAGATAAATCCAACAGCGACCATTTAAGGTCAGGAACAATAGAATCAATAAAAATATTTGAAGAAGAATCTATTGAAAGAAATTCCGGTATGGATAAATTTAAATCCGGTGCAGTTGCCGCTATAGTTCCGAAATTATTAATAGTTAATTGATAATGATTAACCGAGCCGGGTGTAAGCATTGAATTATTTAAATGCACCGAAATATCTGATACAAGTTCATCAGCAACGAAGGCAAAATCAAGATTATTAATTGAATCATAAGGTGTATCTACAATTACTGTATGAAAATCATCAGGATAACTTAAACTGAAATATAAAGGTGTGTCTGTTGAAATCTGATACTCTGCAGTATCAAAAACATGAATTTTATAGTCACCATTTTCATTGCTTACGCCATATAAGCTTCCAGGAACATTTTGCACAATTAAATCCGGAATACCCGGTTCACCACTGTCTTTTTCATCATTGCCATTCATATCATAAAATATATTTCCCTGTAAAGTGGAATAGTGTAAATTTCCTAATTGATCTGCAAGAGAAACCATGCCTTTAAACGAAACAAAATCAGGTGTATAATATCCTGAAATTATAATTCTTCCATCGGGTATAAATTTTGTTTTTGCACCAATTAAATCCAGATCGTCAGCAATTGTATTACTCCATAATAATTCTCCTGAATGTGAAACCTTAAACAAGTGCATAGTATGATCATCAATTACAGTAGTAGACTGTGTAACAAAAACAAGATTACCTGCATCATCTACAGAATATGTACGAATAGTTTCCAGAAATTCATAAGGGATATCAAGATGCCATATTTCTTCAAGGTCTACATTTATTCTGCTTACCCGGTAACCGATTAATGTATCGGCATTTACCACTTCTAATAAATAAAATGAGTTATTAAACCCTGTAGGATATTCACTTCGTATCCCGGAAAATGATGCTTCACGAGAATAGCTGTCAAGTAATTCTCCGGAGGAACTGAATAACTGCACTTGCCCTATTATAACATCATCAATTTCCTCAGAAAAAACAACCACATAATTATCTTCAATTGGCCTTACAGTAAATAAACCAAAATAATAGGGTGATGGATCTTCCAAAATTTGTTCTTCCCATTCAATTTCACCATCAGAATCCACTTTCACTAAATCCACAATATCATCTGGTGCATAGCTATTAAAAAACCCTGCTATAAATCCACCGTCATCAGTCCAGCTTACATCCACATACTCACCATTGATGGGATAGTCAAGATATAATTTCATCCATAAAGAATCACCATTTGCATCCACTTTCATCAGTGCAGGATAATCTGTGTTATAAGGAGTAGGATTATTCTGATAATGAAATAATAAAAATCCACCGTCAGCAGTTTCTTTTAATCTTACTACTGTTGCATTGGTGCTGCGCAAATAAGTTTTCTTGAATATAATATTGCCATAAGGATCTGTTCGCAACAAAAAAAACTCATAAGGAATACCGGGATTTCCCCCTCTGCATGCCATCATATACCCACCATCCCAATGTGGAGCCACATCAATTACAATTGTGAGTGGTGTATCTAAATCATAAATAGTTACGTTGCTGGATTGCGCATTTACTTTTAGAGAAAAAAATAAAAGAAAAAATACACTTGCAATTAAAATAATTTGAGTAATTCGGATTTTCATTTTAGTAATTTTTAAAAAAATAAATTTAACACTTAAAATATTTTAGCATCTGTTTTATCCAAAGTATTAGAAATTTATTTACATATAAGCGACATACCCTTTACTAATACTGGCTTTTTTTCTCCATTTATGCATTTGATAAAAATCACCATTTTACTCCGTGGTTGATTCCTTAACTTTGAACAAAAGCATAAACATGGCATACTATATAAAAGCTGGGCAAATACCGCCCACAAGACATACGCAATTTCGCAAACCTGATGGTAGTCTTTATCAGGAAGAATTATTTTCTACCGAAGGATTTTCAAATATTTATTCTTTACTCTATCATTTATATCCACCAACCCGGATTAAACAAGTGGGAGAACCTTTTAGCGTAGCGCCAAAAGTAGTTATGAGTAAACATTTACAACCCCGCAGTTTTAAGGGGTTTAAAATTCAACCGGAAGATGATTATTTGAAGAGTCGTAAAACATTATTGGTGAATAATGATTTGCATATTTCACTTGCTGCACCACGTAAATCTATGACGGATTATTTTTATAAAAATGCAGATGCGGATGAAGTAATTTTTATTCACGAAGGCAGTGGTAAATTGCTTACGGAATTTGGCGAAATTGCATTTGAATATGGTGACTATGTTGTTGTACCAAGAGGAATAGTTTATCAGATTCAATTTAATGATGAAAAAAATCGTTTGCTGATTATTGAATCATTCAGTCCGGTTACTTTTCCAAGTCATTATCAAAATAAAGTAGGTCAGTTATTAGAACATGCACCCTTCTGCGAACGTGATATTAAAACACCACAGAATTTAATTACGCATGATGAAAAAGGTGATTTCTTTTTTCTTATTAAGAAGCAAGGTGTTATGTATCCATATCATTATGCAAATCATCCGTTTGATTTAATTGGCTGGGATGGATATATGTATCCTTATGCATTCAGCATTCATAATTTTCAACCAATAACAGGTCGTGTGCATTTGCCTCCTCCTATTCACCAAACATTCGCAGCCCGCAATATGGTGATATGTTCTTTTGTTCCTCGTATGTACGATTATCATCCACTATCTATTCCTGCACCTTATCATCACAGCAACATTGATAGCGATGAATTGTTATATTATGTAGATGGAGATTTTATGAGCAGAAAAAGTGTAGAGCGTGGACAGATTACATTACATCCCGGTGGAGTTCCACATGGTCCGCATCCCGGTACTTATGAAGCAAGTGTTGGCAAAAAAGAAACACATGAATTGGCTGTGATGATTGATCCGTTTAATCCACTGCAATTAACTGAAGAAGCATTGGGTATTGAAGAGAAGGATTATTATTTGAGTTGGCTTGAATGATTAGCCGATGAGCAAATGTGCTGATGTGCAAATGTGCAAATGTGAGAATGTGCAGATGTGAGAATGTAGGAGATTTTATAATTCTTTAAAAGAAGATTAATTCAATATTCAATAACAAATAATTATGCATAATAAGAATGAGGAGAATATAATTTTACAATACACTTTTGAATTTGCATTAAAAATTATGGAGTATTCTGAGATTCTTAAAACAGCGAATAAGTATAATATGATAAATCAGTTATTTCGGTCAGGAACATCTATTGGAGCAAATGTTAGAGAAGCCCAAAATGCGGAAAGTCGTGCAGATTTTATTCATAAAATGAAAATTGCATCTAAAGAAGCCGGAGAAACTGAATATTGGTTATTACTATGTAAACATTCTGATAGCTATCCTCCGGTAGATACATTACTGGAAAAAATTAATGTGATAGAAAAAATATTAGGAAAAATAATTTATTCATCAAAAAAATAGAAACAACACGCAAAGACGCAATTCGCACATTTGCACATTTGCACATTAAATTAAAAAATTATGGAATTAAAAGAATTAACAAAACAGGAAGAGAAAACTCAGGAAGATTTCTTACCATTAAATGGCACCGACCATATCGAATTTTATTGTGGTAATGCAAAACAATCTGCATTTTTTTATATGAGTGCATTTGGTTTTGATTTGGTGGCTTATGCCGGACTTGAAACCGGTGTAAAAGACAGAGCATCGTATGTATTACAACAAGGAAAAATACGCCTTGTATTTACCAGCTCATTCGATCCGGATTCAGATATTTCAGATCATGTTCGCAGACATGGTGATGGCGTTAAATTTTTATCGCTATTGGTAGATGATGCTACAAAATCATTTGAAGAAACAGTGAAACGAGGTGCTAAGCCTTATATGTCTCCCACAAAATTTGAAGATGAAAATGGCGAAGTAATTATTTCAGCTATTGAAACTTACGGTGATACCGTTCACAAATTTGTAGAGCGCAAAAATTATACAGGTGCTTTTTTACCGGGATATAAACCTAAACAATCACCCTTCAAAGTAAAACCTATCGGTCTGGAATTTATTGATCATTGTGTAGGAAATGTTGAGTTAGGTCGCATGAATATGTGGGTGGATTTTTATGAAAAAGTAATGGGCTTTAAACTGCTGATTACATTTGATGATGAAGATATTTCTACTGAATATTCTGCACTGATGAGTAAAGTGGTAAGCAATGGAAATGGATATGTAAAATTCCCGATAAACGAACCTGCTGCAGGAAAGAAAAAATCGCAGATAGAAGAATATTTAGAATTTTATAAAGGTGCAGGTGTTCAACATATTGCTGTTGCAACAAATGATATTATAGCCACAGTAAAAGAAATGCGCAACCGTGGTGTAGAATTTTTATATGTACCTGAATCTTATTATGTTGAAGCAATGGAGCGAGTGGGTGAAATAAATGAGGATTATGAAGAGCTTAAAAAATTAAATATCCTGATTGATCGTGATGAGGAAGGATATTTATTGCAATTGTTTACCAAACCTGTACAAGACAGACCAACAGTATTCTTTGAAATTATTGAACGCTGTGGTGCAAAGTCATTCGGTAAAGGAAACTTTAAAGCCTTGTTTGAATCTATTGAAAGAGAACAGGAACTGAGAGGAACATTATAATTCCAAACATATCAATAATAAAAAACCCTTTCGATATCGAAAGGGTTTTTTATTGTAATAACAAAACATTTATACTTATTCGATACTTATCATTTTAGAAAGTGTTCCGCTTTCATTCCTTAGTTGTAAAGTATAAATACCTGCTGGTAATTCTTCAATATTTATTGCTGTAATGGTCTCGTTATTCATTGTCTGATTTAATACAGATTGTCCCATCATATTATACAATGCAATATTTTCAAATTCAATATTATTCATGTTCTGGATATACAAATTTTCTGTAGCCGGATTTGGAAATACATGAATTAAATTCTCCGGCAATGTTACATTTTGAATAGAAACAACGGCTTCCGGATTTAATGATCCTAATTCTGTGGTAGTAGTTCCGGTAATTGAAGAGGTTACCATATTAGCATAATAAAATAAAGGTCCGGTTAGCCCTTCCATAAACCAGTAATATAATTCAGTTTCATATTCAATACTTAAGGGTACCGGCAGCCCTATTGATTCGTCAGAATAATCTTCTTCTACTTTCACACGCAACACATTTGTAAAAGTGCCGCTAGGCAATATTAAAGTGCCATAGCCATCGGCTTCCATGTGTACATTTCCGCTTCTATTAAAACCCACTCCCGTAGAAACAAAAGATGCTGCAAAAGTGTCATCATTGGTAGTATTATAAGTTAGCGGGAAACTGAAAATTGTTTCCGCATTACTATAAGAAATTGAAGCACCCGGTGTACCTACACCTAAGCTATTGTATTGCGCTGCAGTTACCTGGAAATAACCGAAATTAGTATTATCAGGAGTGACTGCTAAAGTAGCTAAACCAAAAGATGCAGCATAAGGAGTTGCAGCAGGATTCACATTATTAAAAACTGTAACAGGTCCGGTGATAGTTATAGCACTAAAATCCCAAATAACCCCTGCACCAGCTTCACCCGGATTAAAATCCGTAGCATCCCAATCGGTCAATGTATAGGAACCTCCAATAGTGCCCATTAAAGAATTGTCGAAAGTGGGTTGTGCAAAAACAGAAAGTGTGAGTATCATAGATAAGCAAGAGAACATTATTTTTTTCATAGTAACTTTTTTAGTTGACAACAAATTTAATAGCTTACTCTTTTACTAATTTCAATAGACATGTTTAAAATTATGCGGTTGTCCTGACTATGGTACAATTATAATAACACTATTGAAATGAAGATAAAATTTTTACATTTCTATAGCAATTATTTTATAATGGATTTATAAATAATTTAACTCCTTTCATTATAATATATCTTTGAAGCAAATGAAAAGAATGCGCCTGATTACTTCACTCAATAGTTTTAAATTATTTTATTTACCTACAGCTCTAATCTGTGTGATATCATTTTCCTATTCTCAATCTACAGATACACTTAAAGTGGAAACTGAAGATTGCCAACAAGAAGAGTTGGGAGATGTATTGCGTGGAATGCTAAATAAACCACCAAAAATAGATACAACATCCAAAAGTGCATCGCTGATATTACTGCCCATTATCGGATCAAATCCTGCAACCGGTTTTATGGTTGGTGTAGGTGGGCAATTTGCATTTCAAACTTTAGGTAGCGAATTATATTCTTTATTATCAGGTAGCCTTCAATTAACTACAAAAGGTCAGTTTCTTATCCTATTAAAGAATAATATCTACACCAAAAATGAACGTATCTTTTTAAGTGGCGACTGGCGCTATCAAATATTTTCTCAATCTACTTATGGTTTAGGGACAAATGCTCCTGATGGAGGAGTGTTGGATTATCAATATTCACTTGCAAATAACGAAACTGCAATTGATTCATTTGCACAACCTATGACCTTTGATTTCCTCCGCTTTCATCAATCAGTATTGGTGAAAATTAAACCAAAATTTTATTTAGGTTTGGGATATTATTTTGACGGCTATTATAAAATTGTAGATCAGAAATTAAATTTAACTCCTGATGATACTTTAATTACAAGTCATTATGCATATAATACGTATTATGATTTTAATACTTCTAAATATTTTTCTTCTGCAATAAATATCAATGTGCTCTACGACTCAAGGGATAATATGATTAATTCCTATAAAGGGTATTATGCAAGAGCAAGTTGGCGAGGTGCTTTTGAGTTTTTAGGTAATGAAGTGGGTGGTAATGTGTATGAATTTGAATACCGGAGTTTTCACAGTTTATCAAAACATAATCCAAGACATCTTATTGCTTTTTGGATGATGGCTAACTTTTCCGATGAAGGTACTTTTCCTTATATGGTTTTACCTGCTACAGCATATGATCAAAGAGGTAGAAGTGCACGAGGTTATACGCAAGGTCGTTTCCGTGGAAATGATTATGTGTATTTGGAAACTGAATATAGATTTCCAATTACGAAATGCAATAAAGTATTAGGAGGAGTTGTATTTGCAAATGCTACATCCACCAATGGATTTGAAGATGACCCCAAACTGTTTGAATCCATTAAACCCGGCTATGGCGCAGGATTACGCATTATGGTTGATAAACAATCAAAAACAAATCTTGCAGTAGATTTTGGCTTTGGTGAAAAATCATTTGGATTTTATCTTGCTGCCTCAGAAACTTTTTAAATGGATTTTATACTTTAACAAAATTCTCCTTCAAGAATTAATCATTAATAAATTTTACAATTTCATCTATTAATAAATCAGGTTGCTCGGCATGCACCCAATGCCCTGCGTTGGCAATTATTTTCCATCGTGCATTTGGAAATAACAATTGAATTTTCGGCCAATCTTCTTTTAAAATATAGGGTGATTTTTCTCCACTGATAAAAAGTGTTTCTCCTGAAAATACGTGTGTAGCTTTTATTTCAGTTAAAATATTTTCTTCGTAATTATTATACAATGCATCCAGATTAAATTTCCACGAATAACTGCCACCAGAATTGCGCTGCAAACTTTTTAATAAAAATTGACGAACGCTAAAGTTGGGAATTTTATTCAGCAATATTTTTTCTGCATCAGCACGATAATGTACTGTCTTAAGATCTATGGATAGCAATGCATCCATTATTTCTTCATGCCCTCCCGGATATTTTTTTATGCCGATATCCACCACAATTAATTTCTTTATTTCTTTGGGATATGTTAATGCAAATTGCATGGCTGTTTTACCTCCCATGGAATGGCCTAAAATATTTGCTGAAGAAATTCTGGTTTGAATAAGAAACTCATTCAAATCATCTGCCATTGCAGAATAGGAATGCAAATCATCGTGCGGTGAACGACCATGATTGCGCTGGTCAATTAAATACACTGTGAAATATTTTTCCAAATTTTTTCCAACAGTTTGCCAGTTATCCAACATACCAAACAAGCCATGTAAAATAATGAGTGGTTCACCACTTCCAGATACTTTATAATTTAATTTCACAGCACAAAGATAATGTGAGAATGCGCAAATGTGATTAATGTGCAAATATGCAAATGTGCGAATGTGCAAATTGATTAGCTGATTGGATGATTAGCCGATTAGCAAATTAGCAGATGTGTTTAAGGTGAAAATGTGAGGTATGTGTAACTGTCGAATCGTGAAATCGTGTAATCGAAAAAAAACGATGGCTTGTTTTGAATAGCATTTAAACACGAAACCCGAAACGTTTTTTGTCAATAGTCAATAGTCAATAGTCAATAGTCAATAGTCAATAGTCAAAAATTAACTTTTGTTTTTCAAATCACGAGAGCCGCTAATTATCCGTGAAATAATTCCTTTTTGATTAGTGAATTCTGCAATTAAAACACCGGCGATATGCACTATAATAAATGCTAACAAATAATAAATACCAAGTACATGAATCTCTTCCATAGAGTTTTTCAAACTCTTTGGTCCTAATACGATTATCATTCCTGTAATTAAAGAAATAGCAACACATACATAAAACACAATGTAAGTCCATTTTTGAAATTTTACTTTTAATGATAATCCTTTCACAAATGGATTTTGAAATTTCATAAATCCGGTAGGGGCAAGCAGAAACCGAATACTAAATAATCCCACTAAAAAATATCCAATGTAAATATGCCAAATCCACATGGGTTGTCTTATTTGTTTTGCTAATGCTATACTTTGATCTTCTGATAATTTTTGATCAGTAGTGCTAAGGTAATTTTGAATAATCTCTGAAACATTATATTTATTCATCCATGTTAATCGCAAAAAAATTGTAATTAACAATAGCATAAATGCAGTGGCTATTGTCCAATGCAATATGCGATATATTTTAGAATACTTTACCGCTTCCATAACATGTATTATTTTTTATTATAGTCTAAAACTATCTATTAAATTTCCATTAATGTATGACTTATATCATTGTAATTGCAACTCAATATTGCACGAACTATTTTCTTGAAAATCACTTCTACTATTATGAAAATGTAATTCGAAATATTAAAAAAACTATGGTTTTAGCTTTTTATTCCTTATATGGATATAAATTTAACAATGCATCATAAATAGCATTATGCAGAATAGTCGCATGATTTTCATTGGCCATGAGATTGTATTCAATAGTTAAATTTTTATTGCCGGATTTTTCTAAAGCTTTCTTTAATCCGGAAGCATCACGAATCATTATTTTTTCCTCACCTGTTCCGACTGCTATATACACATACAGTTTATTCTCACTTTGATTTTCTAAAAGTGCATTTGCATTCTCCAGCATACTTTCATTATCCCACCATAAACTTGGACTCACAATTATATAATGCGTAAACAGATCAGGTTTCTTTAATAAAATTTCAGATGCAAGCAATCCAGCTAATGATTGGCCAATAATATATTTTATACCATCGGTTTTATATGTATTTGAAATAAACGGCTGCAACTCCTCTTCAATAAATTTAATAAATACATCAGAGTGACCTGTAGTCGGGAAATCCTTTTGCAAATCTTCTAAATCCGTATGAAAAGTAAAATCTCTTTTTCTGTCCACATTTGCAATACCGACAATAATAATATCCGGCATTTGAAATTGCAGATTAAAAAACTGAACTAGTCCAACAATATGTAAAAAATCTTCATTGATGGTGCCATCTAATAAATATATAACCGGATAAGCTTTGGCAGTATCATAGTTTCCGGGAAGATAAATATTTAAAATTCTGTCTTCATTTAACACCTCAGACTTAATGGTTCTAATTTCTCCAATAACCAAAGGTTTGGTAGAAAGCGTTTGTGGTTGTGCATACAGATTGCATCCACACAATATGATTAAGAATATCAAAATTGTTTTTCTCATAGTTTCAAAAATACTGTAGGGTTAATTAATAATTCAATAATGTAGGTTGAATAATGTTGAGGGTTTAATCCAATATAATAGAATTTACAATGGTTAGAAAAATTGGGAATATTATAAATTAAAATTTCACATTCATTTATTATAAAATTTATCCTCCACCCATTTTGAAGGATTATTAATAATATAATTTGAAATGTTTTGATACGATTGTTTATTGCGAATGATGTGTTCGTGATAATTACGTCGCCACACAATACAACCGATATTTAATAAATTCAATTGTTTTGTTACCGATGATTTATAACCCCGAATAATTGCACCAATTGTTTGTGATGGACCCTGTGGGGGCGAATTGCATTCGCCCATTTTATTTTTTTCCATATCATCAACTTCGGACAAATGCAATTCGGGTGTTTCATTATTATGGGGCGAATGCAATTCGGGTTTGTCAATATTATGGGGCGAATGCAATTCGGGTTTGTCAATATTATGGGGCGAATGCAATTCGGGTTTGTCAATATTATGGGGCGAATGCAATTCGGGTTTGTCAATATTATGGGGCGAATGCAATTCGGGTTTGTCAATATTATGGGGCGAATGCAATTCGGGTTTGTCAATATTATGGGGCGAATCCGGTTCAATGATGCAATTCGGGTTTGTCAATATTATGGGGCGAATGCAATTCGGGTTTGTCAATATTATGGGGCGAATGCAATTCGGGTTTGTCAATATTATGGGGCGAATGCAATTCGCCCCTACCAATTAACCGGATTATGCCATGAAAATGGTTGGGCATTACCACAAATTCACATAATTCAACATTGGGACGTATTTCTGTTGTTTTTAACCATTCATCATGTGCAATTATTCCATATTCATTCAATATCATTTCTGCATCATTGTCTGCGTTCTTAATTATTTCCCCAAACAAACATTTTCTTTTATATGTACATATCGTAATAAAATACAAACCTTCTTGCGAATAATCATATCCTTTTAATCGGATGGATTTGCGGTGATGAATTTGTGGGTTGTATTTTGATTTGTTGTCCATTTTCTATCTACTCTCCAAATATACAACACACCACTTTTTTTGCTCTCCTCTTTCTATTTATATCATTTTCATATCAAGGCTCGTAAAATGATATTGGAATTTCATCCATCACCCCAATCTCCCCCATCATTTCTATCAAAAGACCTCCATAGTTATTGCTTATCTTTGCAACACTAAAAATAAATTTTTCTAAATTATGAGTAACGCATTTTTTAAAGTCCCACAGGTAATTAATGAACCGGTGAAAAGTTATGCTCCGGGAAGTACTGAACGCAAATTATTGAAGGAAGAAATAAAAAGATTGAAGGCGATACAAATGGATATCCCGATGTTAATTAACGGGAAAGAAGTGCGCACAGATAAAACGGTTTCAATACATCCACCGCATGAGTTATCGCATAAATTAGGTGTATTTCATAAGGGAAATGCTTCGCATATAACTGATGCAATTAATGCAGCACTTTCCGCAAAAGAACAATGGGAAAATACCCCCTGGGAACATCGTGCTTCTATATTTTTAAAAGCTGCTGATTTATTGGCCGGACCGTATCGCTATAAGATGAATGCGGCAACGATGTTATGTCAAAGTAAAAATCCGTTTCAAGCGGAAATTGACAGTGCTTGTGAGTTGATAGATTTCTGGAGATGGAATGCGCAATACATGACGCAAATATATTCTGAACAACCGGAAAGTGCGCCGGGTATGTGGAACAGAATGGAACATCGTGCATTGGAAGGTTTTGTATTTGCACTTACTCCTTTCAACTTCACTTCTATTGGTGGTAATTTGCCAACTGCTCCTGCGATGATGGGAAATGTAGTGGTATGGAAACCATCGAATACACAAATTTATTCTGCATGGGTTATCATGGAAATTTTGCGTGAAGCGGGATTACCTGATGGTGTAATTAATCTTGTGTATGTAAGTGGTGTGGAAGCGGGTGATGTAATTTTTAATCATCGTGATTTTGCGGGAATACATTTCACAGGTTCTACTGAAGTATTCCGCACAATATGGAAAACAATCGGCAACAATATTTCAAAATATAAATCCTATCCACGCATTGTTGGTGAAACCGGCGGAAAAGATTTTGTGGTTGCACATAAATCCGCAGATGCAAAAGCATTGGCAACAGCATTAGTGAGAGGTGCATTTGAATTTCAGGGACAGAAATGTTCTGCTGCAAGTCGGGCATATATTCCATCAAATTTATGGGAAGAAGTGAAAGGTTATATGATTGCTGATTTGAAAGATATGAAGATGGGAGTGATTGATGATTTCAGCAATTTTATAAATGCAGTGATTGATGAAAAAGCTTTTGATAGTATTGCGGAATACATTACAAAAGCAAAAGCAGATGGTCAGGAAATAATCGCAGGTGGAAATTTCGATAAGTCGAAAGGATATTTTATTGAACCAACGGTTATCGTTGCAAAAGATGCTTCTTACAGAACAATGTGTGAAGAAATTTTCGGACCGGTGCTTACTATTTATGTTTATGATCCTGAAAAATGGTTAGAGACATTAAAGATTGTTGACAATACTTCGCCTTATGCATTAACAGGTGCTATATTTTCACAAGACAGATATGCAATTCATGAAGGTATGCATGCACTGCGCAATGCATCAGGTAATTTTTATATTAATGATAAACCCACTGGTGCTGTTGTTGGTCAACAACCGTTTGGTGGTGCAAGAGCTTCCGGAACAAATGATAAGGCCGGCAGTATTTTAAATTTATTGCGTTGGGTATCACCGAGAGCTATTAAAGAAACATTTGTTCCACCAACAGATTATCATTATCCATTTTTACAAAATGATTAATTGCATTTATTAAGAAATTTAATCTTGAATAATTATTTCAAAATATTTTTAATTGCAATAATTATTGCGGTGCTTCCATCTTTGACCTTTGGTCAAATGGTAGCAGTGGATGATTTACCTTTTACAAATGAAGAGGTTCCTAAAATGTTGAATGTGGTTGCAAATGACATTAATGGTGGCGGTGGAATTCTTACCGTTACTCTTTTGTCAACAACAGTAAATGGCACTTTGGATTTGATAGAAGCAGATGAAATTTTATATACACCTTTTTTAAATTTTTTCGGTACAGATACTTTTAGTTACAAAGTTTGTAATGGAGCAGAACCATCTCCTGAATGCGATAAAGGTTTTGTTTTAATCAGTGTTTTTCCTATTGCTGATTATCCGGTTGCAGTAAATGATAGTTATACAATTGCGGCACTCACTAATGGTAATTTTTATGTGTTGGAAAATGATATCAATGTGGATGCAGAAGTATTGGAAGCAACTATAATTGAAGCACCATTACATGGCGTTGCAACAATTACAGGTGATGAGAATATTATTACATACACGCCAGCTTCATCATTTGCAGGACAAGATACTTTACAATATTCTGCTTGCAAATCCGGTTCAACTATTTATTGCGATACTGCATTTGTATTTATCAATGTTACTACTACCAATTTCAATGCGCCTGTTGCAGTGAATGATTTTTATACCACTACTTTATTTCAAACTAAAACATATTCACCTCTGCTGAATGATACGGATGCTGATGGTGATGCTTTACAATTACAATCTATTTTTTACACAAGCTTTTCCGGCACTGTTTCGCAATCAGGAAATACAATTATTTATTCCACATCCATAAAAGCAAATGATACTTTGCAGTATATAGTTTGCGATATAAATGCTCCTTCACTTTGCGATACAGGTCAAATAATTTTTCAGGTAATTAATTTAAATGTACCCGATTCATTTTCTCCCAATGGTGATGGCATCAACGATAAATTAGTGATTGATGGATTGGAAGATTATCCTCAATTTATATTTGCAGTTTATAATCGTTGGGGAGATGTAGTGTTTGAAACAAAAGATCCGACAATGTATTGGGACGGCACCTCAAATATTTTGGCTTCTTATCTTCCTTCAGGTCAGATGGCGGAAGGCACTTATTATTTTACATTGAATCCGGGAAGTGATTTTGAAACACTCAAAGGATATATAGTTTTAAAAAGATAAATGCAGAAAAAAATTACATATCAATTTTTATTGCTCAGTATTTTTCAATGCATAGCAGCTATTTCTATTTCACAAAATCTGCCTACGTACGAGCAATATCATTTTAATCAGTTGGTAATAAATCCTGCGTATGCGGGAAGCAATGGAACATTAGATGTGCAGGCATTTATTCATACACAATGGACAGAAATGGATGGTGCTCCACAAACAGAATCATTAAGTGCTTCCACAGTTGTTGGCGATGGAAGACATGGTATCGGAATTTCTTTTGTGCATGATAATGTAGGTGTAAGTGATAAAATACAATTAAAAGCAGATTATGCTTTCCGCATGTATATGGGTAAGGGTGTGCTCGCTATTGGAATTAGTGCAATTGCAAATTATACCAATTGGAATTATGCAGAATTAGATGCATTTCAAGATGGTGATCCTGCATTTACCGATGTGCCTGAAACTTCACTCACACCTAATTCCGGTTTTGGTATTTGGTATAGCAATCCGATTATGTTTACCGGTTTATCAATTCCTGTTTTAGTGGAGAATGAAGATTTAGCTGTAATACCAAATGCAGATGAAACAATTAATGTGTATGATGCTACCCGACATTATTTTTATACACTCGGATTTTTAATTCCTATCAGTGAAAACTTTAAATTAAAACCATACACACTTGCAAAATATAGCTTTGGCAGTCCCGTTCAGATTGACGGAAGTTTAAGCATGATTTTTTATGATTTTTTATGGGTGGGTGGAAGTTATCGCACAGATAAAAGTATTACACTGATGGCAGAGTATTTTTTGAAAAAGAATAATACGTTACGCAGTAATACTTTCGGATTTGGTTATGCATATAACTTTAGAAATGATAATACCTCCGCTTTATTTGGAGCCACACACGAAGTATTTATTTCTTTTAACTTAGATACTCACATCACCAAATTTGTTAATCCCAGATTTTTCTGAAATTAGTAGCAGATGAGCAAAAAAACCAATGTATTTATTTTATTTCTGTTGATTCAGGTTGCGGCCTTTTCACAAAAGGATTTTAATAAGTATGCAAACAAATTATTTGATGCAGGTGCATACAATGAAGCTGCACCCATGTATCTTTCTATGTTGCAGCAGGCATATGATTATGAGAATAATTTCAAACTTGCTGTGTGTTTAAAAAATTTAAATCGGGTAAATGAAGCGGAATATTGGTATGGTGTTTTAGCGGAACAAAGATCAGGTGATGCTGATATTCTATATAATTATGCACAGTTATTAAAGCTGAATGGAAAATATAAAAGTGCTAAAGAATGGTTTTTAGAATATGCGCAGTTTAATGAGGATGGCTATTATCTTGCCGGCACTTGTGATTATGCAATGGGTATTACAGAAAAATTATCTGCATGGGCAATTGATACACTTTCAATTAATACATCAGGTTCAGAAACAGCACCCGCATATTATCGCAGCGGAATTATATTCGCTTCTACAGGAGTTTCTACGGGTGATAAAAAACAAAAAATAAATCACGCTTCCGGATTGCCATTTTATAATTTATATTATGCAGCACAAGGAAGTGATAATAGTTTACGCAATCCAACGGAATTGGATGGAGTAAATACAGATATGCATGAAGCTTCTGCATTTTTTGATTCAAACAGCAGTACATTATTTTTTACTCGCAACAATTATTATAAAGGCAGACAATTAAAAGGAAAAGATGATGCCGTGCATTTGCAAATATTCACAACGCTTTTTGCAGATGGCAAATTTCAAAAAGCAAAACCATTTCAATTCAGCAGTAAAGAATATTCCATCGGTCAACCATGTTTATCTCCCGATGGAAATATTTTAATTTTTACAAGTGATATGCCGGGTGGATTTGGCGGAACAGATTTATATTACACAGAAAGATTAGAGGAAGGATGGAGCTTGCCAATAAATATGGGAGCAGTAATTAATTCCAAAGGCAACGAAATGTTTCCCTTTATTACTGATGAAGGAAAACTTTATTTTTCAAGTGACTGGCATCCCGGTTTAGGTGGTTACGATATTTTTATTTCTGAACGCAATGCAGGTAATTGGACAAAGCCACAAAATTTAGGTACGCCTGTAAATTCATCTCGTGATGATATGGCTTTTATTATTCATAATGGTGTAGGATATTTTTCAAGCAACAGACCAGGTGGAAAAGGTAGTGATGATATTTATCGCTGTATTCAATTGCAGGAAATTGAAGCATTGCATATTCAAAATTCGAAATTACAAGATGTAATTGGCGCACAAGTTACATTGTATGCTGGTGATAGAATTGATATGAATGGGTATACAAATGTGCTTGGTATGTTTCCTGTTGCTTTGCAAGAAAATACTGAGTATTCTTTAACCATAGAAAAGGAAGGATATCTTGAAACGAATTTGCAGCATGTAGAGCAATTTCAAAGTAACAATGGAATATTACCTGTGCATCTGCAGGAATTATTTGATGAAGAACAAAATGAAAATATTATTATTGAAGAAACTCCTGAACAAAATTTAATAAGCGATGAAACAGAAGAAATTATTCCGGAGGAAAAAATAAATGTAAATGAATCTTCTGCAATTCCCAATGCAGAAAATACTGCTGAAATAATTTCTGCAACTTCATTTGCCACAGATAATTCTGCTGCTAAACAAACCACTGAAACAGCTATACCAGAAATTACTTCTACTCCCCCTCCTATTATTGCAACAGTGCCAGTGCTACCTGCTGAAGATGTAATTATTTATGAAGTGCAATTAGGTGTATTCCGAACTCCGGATTATTCCAAAATAGATTCCTTTAAAAAATTTGGTGAAGTAACGAGTATAAACAAAGATGATGGCACTACAAGGGTTTCAATTACCAAAATAATTACACTGGATGATGCACAAGCATTACAGAAAGAAGCCATTGAAAAAGGTTATGCAGGTGCATATATTATTACCTATAAAAATGGAGTAAGAATTAATTAAGAGGAAGTTCAACTCTAATCTGCATCTTTGTAATAATGGATACGAAGAAACCAACAATACTAATTACCAATGATGATGGATTTACAGCTCCCGGAATTTCTGCATTGGTAGAAGCCATGATGGAATTGGGAAATGTGATTGTGTTAGCACCGGATAAACCACAATCGGGAATGGGACATGCAATCACTATTAATGATCCCTTGCGATTAAAAAAATTAGATTTTTTTGGTGAAGTGGAAGCATATTCCTGTTCAGGAACTCCGGTGGATTGTGTGAAAATTGCGAAGGATAAAATTTTACATCATAAACCTGACCTCTGTGTTTCTGGAATTAATCACGGTTCTAATTCTTCTATTAATATTATTTATTCAGGTACGATGTCCGCAGCTTTAGAAGCTTCGATTGAAGGAATTCCCGCTATTGGTTTTTCATTGTTGGATTATAGCCATAGTGCGGATTTTTCTGCTGCAAAAAAATATGCATACACCATTGCAAAACAAGTATTAGAATTTGGATTACCTGATAATGTATTATTAAATGTAAATATTCCTGCATTGCCATTTGAAGAAATTGCAGGCATGAGAATTTGCAGACAAGCTGTTGCAAAATGGGAAGAAGAATATGATGAACGATTGGATCCAACAGGTAAAAAATATTATTGGTTAACAGGTAAGTTTGTTAATTACGATAAAGGTGATGATACGGATGAATGGGCATTGGCAAATAATTATGTTTCTATAGTTCCGGTTCAATTTGATTTAACAGCCCATCATGCAATTGCATTTTTTAATAAGCATTGGAATGTAGGAGAGTTATTAGAAAAAACTTCTGGCGACACAACAAAAAATTTAGGGTAAGCATGAGCAAATTACAAGAAGATAATGTCTGGGTTGGAATTGGTGTATCCATTTTTTTCAGCATATTTATGTTTTATGTATTAGTTACATTAAATCAAAATTTAATTGGAAAACCATTTAATGGTAGAGAGTTCGGCGGAATTCGTGAACGTTTTATTGCAACACTTGCAGTGTTTTTTAATATTATTCCATTTATAATTTATCTGCGGGCAAAGAAAGATCATTCCATGCGTGGCGTTGGCATTGTTACAGTACTATTAGCATTGTTTGTAGTGGTTTTTTATTACCTGTAAATACTAAATCAAAGTTTCAATTGAAATATTATATCATAGCAGGAGAAGCTTCCGGTGATTTGCATGCATCGCATCTTGTAAAAGAAATGATTGCTGCAAATCATAACATTGAATTTCGTGGATTTGGTGGCGACAAAATGAAAGCAGCAGGTGTAACAATTGCAAAGCATTATAAAGAAATGGCCTTCATGGGTTTCACCGAAGTGATAATGCATCTGCGCACTATTTTAAAAAATATAAATCTGTGTAAAAAAGATATTGAGGAGTATGCACCCGATGCAATAATTCTTGTTGATTATCCCGGTTTTAATTTTCGTATAGCACCTTTTGCGAAAGCACATGGTATAAAAGTTATTTGGTATATCTCTCCGCAATTGTGGGCATGGAACAGTGGCAGAGTTGAAAAAATAAAAGCAAGTGTAGATTTACTTTTAGTAATTCTCCCCTTCGAAGAAGCCTTTTATGAGCAACATAATTTCAAAGCACATTATGTCGGTCATCCACTCACCGATCATTTAATTTCTCGTATTCGGGATCCATTATTTTTCAGAGTATTAAATATTCCGGAACAACCTGCAATTGCAGTATTACCCGGAAGCAGAAAACAAGAAATAAAACGCAATCTGGATATCATGCTGAGCGTAGCATCCGATTTTCGTGAGTGTCAATTTATTGTTGCATGTGCGCCGGGAATTGAAAAAAGTTTTTATGATAAATTCCGCAAGGAGCAAAACATTAACTACGTTTATAATAAAACTTACGATCTGTTACAAAACTCTGTTGCCGCATTGGTCACATCTGGTACTGCAACTTTAGAAACTGCATTATTGCAAGTGCCACAATTAGTGTGTTATAAAGGCAGTTTAATTTCTTATGTAATTGCAAAACGACTTATACATGTGAAATATATTTCGTTAGTGAATTTAATATTGGGAAAAGAAGCAGTGCCCGAATTAATTCAATTTCGTTTTTCAAAAAAATATTTAATTCCCGCTCTCGACAGATTATTATACAACAATGATTATCGCATGCAAATGATTGAAGATTATATTAGTCTGCGTGAATTATTAGGTGAAGAGGGTGCCTCTGAAAGAGCAGCCGAAAAAATTCTCACCTTTATGTCTTCCTGACATTTTACTACATTTGCGTCCGCTTCGGGGGCATAGCTCAGTTGGCTAGAGTGCTTGCATGGCATGCAAGAGGTCGTGGGTTCAAGTCCCACTGTCTCCACAAAAGCAGGAAAATTTTCCTGCTTTTTTTTATTCGTTTTTAAATTATGCTTCTTAGTTTTAAGCAATGCAATTACAAACAGACAAAATAGTTTATAAAGATTTTCCAATTGATATTTTGCGATTGGATTTAATTGGTGATAAACTGCAAGGCAATAAGTATTTTAAATTGAAATATAATATTGCCGAAGACAAAAATCAAAAGTTAGATACACTGCTCACATTCGGTGGTGCATTCTCAAATCATATTTATGCAACTGCTGCCGCCGGCAAAGAACACGATATAAAAACGATTGGAATAATTCGTGGCGAAGACAATCCAAATAATCCCACATTACAATTTGCAAAAAGTATGGGTATGCAATTGGAATTTATTAATAGAGAAGCATATCAACATAGAGCAACTCCTGCATTTGAAACTACATTGAAAAATAAATTCGGCAACTTTTATTTATTGCCGGAAGGTGGCACAAATGATTTGGCAATTCAAGGTTGTGCAGAAATTTTATCCGGCCTAAAAAATAAGTATGATCGCATTTTTCTACCAGTAGGTACTGGTGGAACTATTGCAGGAATTATTTCAACACAGGAATTAAAAACGCATGTAACCGGCATTTCTGTTTTGCGTGGAGATGATACATTGACAAAAGCAATTAAAGGGTTAGCTAAATCACCCAATGCAGATATTACCTGGGATGTGAATTTTAATTTTCATTATGGTGGATATGCAAAATTCAGTTCGAAGCTGATTGAATTTATCCGAAAATTTTATAAAGAATATAATATCATGTTGGATCCTATTTATACGGGTAAAATGATGGGTGGTATTTTCTTTATGATTGATCATGATAAAATAGAACCGGGTAAAAAAATTCTTGCAATACATACCGGAGGTTTGCAGGGAATTGATGGATGGGAATATCGTTTTGAAAAAATTATAAAAGCATAAAACTATATTATAACGCAAATCAATTTTGCTCAGTAATGCATTGTTTATATTTGTTTAATTACCAAAAAAAAATATTATGGAATTTATTAAGAATTATATTGAAACCAACAAAGAAAATTTGTTGAATGAATTATTAGAAGTGCTGCGCATTCCTTCTGTGAGTGCAGATTCAAAACACAAACCGGATATGGAACGCACAGCAAAATGGTTGGCGGATAAATTAAAAATTGCAGGTGCAGATAATGTGGAAGTATGCGAAACAAAAGGACATCCGATTGTATATGGAGAAAAAATTATAGATAACAATTTACCTACAGTTTTAGTATATGGACATTATGATGTGCAGCCACCTGACCCAATGGATTTATGGAACTCACCACCTTTCGAACCAGTGGTAAAAGATGGAAAAATATATGCTCGTGGTGCATGTGATGATAAAGGACAAGTGTATATGCATGTAAAAGCATTTGAAGCAATGATGAAAAATAATGCGGTGCCTTGTAATATTAAATTTTTAATTGAAGGCGAAGAAGAAGTGGGTTCAGAACATCTCGGTGAATTTATTCGCACATACACTGATAAATTATCTTGTGATGTAATTCTTATTTCCGATACTTCGATTGTTGCGAATGATGTGCCTTCCATTTCAGTTGGCTTGCGTGGACTTGCCTATATGGAAATAGAAGTTACCGGTCCTAATCGTGATTTACATAGTGGTGTATATGGTGGTGGAGTTGCAAATCCAATCAATACAATTTGCGATATGATTTCTTCTTTAATTGATAAAGATGGACATATAACTATAGAAGGATTTTACGATGATGTAGAAGAAGTGAGTGATGATGAACGCAAAGAAATGGCGAAGGAGCCTTTTGATTTATCGCAGTACAAAAAAGATTTAGGTATAGATGAAGTGAAAGGTGAAAAAGGATATAGCACATTGGAAAGAGTTTCTATCCGACCAACATTAGATGTGAATGGAATTTGGGGAGGTTATATGGGAGAAGGATCAAAAACAGTATTGCCATCAAAAGCAAGTGCAAAAATTTCGATGCGATTAGTGCCGAATCAGAGTTCAGAAAAAATAGCGGCATTATTTGAAAAGCATATTAAAAAAATTACCCCGCCGTATGTGCATGTAAAAGTAATTTCTCATCATGGTGGCGAACCTGTTGTGGTGCCTTTAGATTTTCCACCGATGAAGGCAGCGATGCAGGCAATGGAAAAAACATTTGGAATAACACCGATACCAACAAGAGAAGGTGGCAGTATTCCAATTGTGAAATTGTTTGAAGATGTACTTGGCGCAAAATCTATTTTAATGGGCTTTGGATTAAACAGCGATGCCATCCATTCACCCAATGAAAATTATGGGCTATTCAATTACTATAAAGGCATAGAAACTATTCCGTGGTTCTTTCATTATTATGCAGGGAAGAATTAATATTAATTCTGAATCACGCTTGCCTACCGTAGGCAGGGATTAAAACGGGTTAATGTATTACACAGATTTTTTTTAAGATAATATTTTGAAATCTGTGTAATCCAATTAATCAGTGATTCAGACAAAAAAATATTTGAACCAATAACTCAGTTTCTTTCATTCAATATTTCCCGCACCTACCAGCTAGTTCCTCAAAACGTAGCCTTGTGTGTTAGCCTTTGAGAACCTGCGTATCAGTATTTATATTTTAATTTACTATTTATTAAATCACACATTACAAGTGTATTAATTAAAATAAAACCCATGGTTTATATTCTTTACTTGAAAATAAATTTATTTTTTATAATTATCTGATTTAATTTAGATAATCCAAAAGTATAAACCAAAAATAATTTAATTATTCTTTTGAGTTTTAAATACAAGATGCAAAATGTATTACACCAGAATAATTATTTATCATTATATTTAATTGTATAACTATCGAATAGACTAATCTAAAATAGGATTATGAAAAAAATATATTTATTAACGATAATAAGCTTATTAATTATTTCTTGTGAAAAAGAAAGCGGACCTACAGAAATTAACGGCAGCGTAAAAGACAAAACAACCAATGCCGGAATAGAAAATGCAGATGTAGGACTATTTGAAAGTGATGGAGAAAATTCTTGGGGATTAGGCGGTGTTTTAATAGACGAAATATATTCTGATGCCGACGGCAATTTTACTTTTGATTTTGAAGCCCGCAAAGGCTATAGCTATTATGTTTATGCCATAAAAGACCAATACTGGAACATCGACGGTGATAACATCACTTTTGTAGATAATACAGGCGGCGAAACAGATGTTACTGTTTTTTTGCAGCCGGAAGGATGGTTGAGTATTCATTTTAAGAATATTCCTCCTACTTCAATATATGATAATTTTGATATTAATGGATATGTTACAGATGGATTCAATGGAGAAGATGTTGATACCATTGTTTTATATAAGGTTTATGGCAATATTAATAATATTCTATATTGGGCATTATATGGTGAAATGACTTCAACTGATACTTTATACTGCTCAGCTTTTGATACAACTTACTTTGAAATATTTTATTAACTCATAAAAATCAACCGCCATGAAGAAATGCATACTACTAATTTCAATTTACTTGTTTTCTCTTAGCTATTTAATTGGCCAACAAACACCAAGCAAACTCGACAGCATTTTTATGCAGCTTGATACTGCTGATATGAGCACAGGTATTTTATACGACAAAACATTTCGTTTCGGCAAAGCAGATACATTTAATATAATTAATGATACTGTAATCAGCATGCATAATTTCAGTTTCAGCAGCGTCTCCCGCTGCAAGCGGTGACGCTGCTGAATTAAGATTCAGTAAATCATAAACTATTGTTGGTTCTTTAACCAATCTTCATAAGGCATTTCACCTAAAGTATATAAATAATGAGTAACAGGATAAATACCCTGTTTACCGGTTAAATAAAACTCAGCAGACGAATATTTATACTCTTCAGCGAAATTGACCATACATTTTCTAACCGGGTTTTGATGCATGTAATTTAATTTCTGATGGAGAAATTTATACGTATAACAAGGTATCGCATCAAAGGATGGTTGAAAAACTTTGTGTTTGTGATTACTTATCTTTTCTTTTTCTGAAACTCCCTTCTCTAGCAGATTTAATATTGAACTATCGCCCTGAACTTCTAATCTTTTTACAATTTCATAAGCCATAAACCTTTTTGCATTTCCTATGATTTTATCAATAGTTGTACTTTCCTCAGGTAAAAAAATTAAACAGTGCAAATGATTTGGCATAATAACAAAACCACAAACCCGGATCCCTTTTTGTTTCAGGAAATCAAACCATTTAAATATACCGTCATAAAAGTGGGTGATTTCAAAAAGTGGTAGCCATTGAAAATTTGTAAACGTACAGAAGTAGTTTACATTTTTCTCAACCTTTGTGCTTTTTACAGACATGGTATACAAAGTAATAATAAATTCATTTGCGCAGCGTCACCTGACTTCAACTGATACTTTATACTGCTCGCTTGAACAACTCTTTAAAAATTTTTTTACCCCACAAAATCAACCGCCTGAAAAATGCATCCTACTAATCATCTTGTTTCTTAGCTATTTGGAGAAACTGACGGATTTTATGTTGATATGAGTAGAATATACCAACTGCCAAAGAGTACATTTATATAATTATGATATTCAGCAGCGTCTCCCGCTGCAAGCGGTGACGCTGCTGAATTAAGATTCAGTAAATCATAAACTATTGTTGGTTCTTTAACCAATCATCATAAGGCATTTCGCCTAAAGTATATAAATAATGAGTAACAGGATAAATACCCTGTTTACCGGTTAAATAAAACTCAGCAGACGAATATTTATACTCTTCAGCGAAATTGACCATACATTTTCTAACCGGGTTTTGATGCATGTAATTTAATTTCTGATGGAGAAATTTATACGTATAACAAGGTATCGCATCAAAGGATGGTTGAAAAACTTTGTGTTTGTGATTACTTATCTTTTCTTTTTCTGAAACTCCCTTCTCTAGCAGATTTAATATTGAACTATCGCCCTGAACTTCTAATCTTTTTACAATTTCATAAGCCATAAACCTTTTTGCATTTCCTATAATTTTATCAATAGTTGTACTTTCCTCAGGTAAAAAATTAAACAGTGCAAATGATTTGGCATAATAACAAAACCACAAACCCGGATCCCTTTTTGTTTCAGGAAATCAAACCATTTAAATATACCGTCATAAAAGTGGGTGATTTCAAAAAGTGGTAGCCATTGAAAATTTGTAAACGTACAGAAGTAGTTTACATTTTTCTCAACCTTTGTGCTTTTTACAGACATGGTATACAAAGTAATAATAAATTCATTTACGCAGCGTCACCGCTTGCAGCGGGAGACGCTGCGTGGACAAAAAAACGCATCCTTATACGTTAGCCTTTGAGAACCTGCGGAATTAATTATTGAAATCAGTAGAATATCAAAAAGCTTTTTTACTGCATAATATCATATCGCAAACTATAATGCTTCTCCCCATAAAAAATAGTTTTCTGATCCACAGTAATAGTAAAAGATTTACCGGGTTGATAGTTGTATTCTTTTTGAATGTTATACAACATATTATTTTCTTCTGTAAACAATTGTAGTGAAGTTACCTCTGCATTTAAAAATTGTATCTCACCACTTTTAACCGGCAGTCTGTTTGAATGAATTGTATAGTGAATACTAAAAGTACTATCCGATAATGTTGTGGTATCAGTAATTAATTTTCCTTCGTATCGGGAAGTATTTAAATCCAATTCTGCAAGCATTTGTAAACTGCTGTCAAACTCAGCAAGTGTAATGAATTTACTTTCTGTTTTATCATCCATCGCTACCGTCTTTTCTATTTGCGTATTTGAAGAAATAGAATTTAAATGTGAGCCCTCATTTAACCATCCCGGAATATCGAAAGCAATCATTTCATTTTCAGGTAATGCAGTATTGAAATTGCAAGAAGGCAAAACAAAACCGAATGCGATATATAAAATTAAACGTTGCATTAACTCAGTAAAATGTTACCACTCATTTCGTTGGGTGCGGATATTCCCATAACAAATAAAATGGTTGGTGCAAGATCGCCAAGTTTTCCGTTGGATAATGTATTGTATTGTTTTAAATCATCCATATAAAATAACGGAACCGGGTTGGTAGTGTGCGCAGTATTTGGTGAGCCATCTGCATTAATTAAAAAATCACTATTACCATGATCCGCAGTAAAAAAAATTGAGTAATCATTTTCAATTGCAGAGTCCACTATTTTTCCTACACAAGTATCCACAGTTTCGCATGCTTTTACTGCAGCTTCAAACACACCTGTATGTCCAACCATATCGGCGTTTGCAAAATTGATACAGATAAAATCATATTGCTTATTTGGAATTTGTTGCAGCAATGCATCACATAATTCAACTGCACTCATTTCAGGTTGTAAATCATAAGTGGCAACCTTCGGAGAATTTTTCATAATTCGACCTTCACCAATAAATTCTTTTTCTCTTCCACCGGAAAAGAAAAAAGTAACATGCGGATATTTTTCTGTTTCTGCCATTCGCAACTGTTGCAATTTATTTTCTTCCAGCACTTCACCTAATGTTTTCACAATATCTTCTTTTTCAAAAATTACCCCTACATTTTCAAATCCATGATCATATCTAGACATAGTGATATAATGCAGCGGAATTGTATGCATATCATATTCAGGAAAATTTTCTTGTGTTAATGCTCTTGTAATCTGACGACATCTATCAGTGCGAAAATTAAAACTGATTACAACATCGCCTTCTGTAATTGTTGCGATTTGTTTTCCATCATCACCAACAATAGAAGCAGGTAAAATAAATTCATCCGTTACATCTTCTTTATAACTTGATTCAATTGCTGCGGATGCAGATAAAAATTTTTTACCAATACCATTTACTAAAAGATCATACGCCAATTTAATTCGCTCCCAACGTTTATCTCTATCCATTGCATAATACCTTCCGATCACACTTGCAATTCTACCCCCGCTTTTCTGCAAATGATTTTCTAATTTCTGTATATAATCAATTCCACTTTTCGGATCTGTATCTCTGCCATCCGTAAATGCATGAATAAATAATTGATTCATATCAAATCCTTTTGCATTTGCAATATCACATAAAGCGGTGAGATGTCGTGTATGCGAATGTACACCACCATCACTCACTAAACCCATAAGATGTATTTTCTTACCATTTGCTTTAGCGTATTCAATTGCATTTTTCAACACATTATTTTCTGCTAATTCTCCGGAATCAATTGCAACAAAAATTCTTTGCAATTCCTGATACACAATTCTGCCTGCACCAATATTTAAATGCCCCACTTCACTATTGCCCATCTGTCCTTCCGGTAATCCCACAAATTCACCATCAGTACGCAATTCAGAATTTAAAAATCGTGAATAATAACTATCTACATTCGGAGTATTTGCTTGCGCAATTGCACTTGCAGCAGCATTTTTTCCATGGCCCCATCCATCCATGATTATCAGTATAACTTTTTTCTTTACCTGCATGCTACAAAGTTAGTTATTTAGTAAGCGGAGTAAAATTCAACAGTAATTATAATTGTGAATTGGTATAATTTTCGTTAACTCTGCATATAATCTTTAGCTTATGAAAAATCACATCAATAAAAATCTGCTTGTATTTCTACTTGTTCCATTATTAATTATGGCGACAACTGCGAGCAATCTCGACTCAATTGCACAAGCAATACGCACGGGAAACGCAAAAGAACTCGCTTCCTTTTTTGATACTACCATTGAAATAAAAATAAATGATAAAGAAGGTGCTTACAGTAAAGCACAAGCCGAGCAAGTGGTAAAAGATTTTTTTGTAAAAAATCCACCCAAGGGTTTTAGTTTTATGCACGATGGCGAATCGGGAGGTAGCGCATATTATGCAATAGGTTCATTAACTACGGCAAATGGAAAATTCAGAACGTATGTGTATCTCAAGAAAAAAGGTGAGTCTTATTTAATTCAGGAATTAAGTTTTGAAAATGAATGATATTGAAACGCTCGATTTTATCGAACTGATTGATGCGGTATTAATTGAAGATATTCAAGAAGGTGATCACACCACACTTGCAACGATTGATGCTGATGCAATTGGAAAAGCAAAATTATTGGTGAAAGAACATGGCATCATTGCAGGTGTAGAACTTGCAGAAAAAATTCTGAAACATGTGAGTCCAGAAATAGAAATTGATAAAATGATTCCTGATGGAGCCTGGGTAGAACCGGGCTTTTTAGTGTTTACTGCAACAGGCAGAATACAAGCATTATTAATTGCGGAGCGCACACTATTAAATTTTATGCAGCGCATGAGTGGAATTGCAACACGAACAAATTTATTTGTGCAATCGGTACGTGGAACAAAAGCAAAAATTTTAGATACACGAAAAACAATTCCGGGATTGCGCTATTATGATAAATGGGCTGTGCGTTTAGGTGGCGGTTATAATCATCGCATGGGATTGTATGATATGGTGATGATAAAAGATAATCATATTGATTATTGTGGTGGAATTGCAAATGCCATTGACAGAGTGCAATCATATCTGGAAGAAAATAAAATTGATATTCCTGTTGAAATAGAAACACGCAATATATCAGAAGTAAAACAAGTATTAGCTAAAGGTGGTGTGAATCGCATTATGCTGGATAATTATAAATTAGAAGACTTACACACTGCCGTTGCATTAATCGGCAACAAATATGAAATAGAAGCTTCCGGTGGAATTAATTTAGATACTGTGTCTGCAATAGGTGCAGCCGGTGTTGATTTTATTTCGGTGGGTGAACTTACACATTCGGTGAAAGGTCTTGATCTCAGTTTTAAAGCAATTATTCATACACCTTAATTTTATTTAACACACTCTTTTATTTAGAGCTAATTTTTCACACACTGCATTTCGTAACTTCGCAGAGAAATGTGGAACGATCAATTTTTTCATCTGAAAATTTTATTTAAGCGACTTGGCATAATGCTGATCGTCTATATTATATGCCGCATTCTATTTTTTGCCTTCAATCGTGATTTATTTCCAGAATTAAATGTAGGAGAGTTTTTATGGATCATGGTAAACGGATTGCGGTATGATATCGCTTCTATCATTTACATCAATTCTATCTTAATTATCATGCATGTTATCCCGATTGCCGCCAGGGAAACACCTTTATACCAACGCATTGTCAAAATACTATTTTATCTCTGCAACGGACTTGCATTATTTTTAGAAGCCGGTGATTTTATATATTTCCGTTATGGATTAAAACGCACCTCTACACATGAACTTGGTTTGGCAAATGATACCAGTGTTTTGCCAATGGTAATGAAGGATTATTGGTTAGTTTTTGTTTTGACATTTATAATAATTCTTTTGGTGGAATGGTTGTATCGCAAAACAGAATTTATCGCAAGAAATAAAAGCAGAAGCCCCTTACAAATTCATTATCCCGCACAGATAATTTTAATGACTTTAGTAGTAATTTTTTCAGTGGTAGGTGCAAGAGGCGGATTACAACAAGAAATAATATCGCCGAATGATGCAGGAATAGAATTAGGTGATAACAGATTTTCTGAATTAATTATCAATACACCTTTCTCGGTTATCTATGCAATTGGTCATCGCCATGTGGAAGTAAAAGATTATTTCAAACCCGAACACCTCAGTAATTATTATAATATTCATCACGAAAAAAAACAGTTTTATAAATGGCCGGATACAATTCCAAAACAAATAGATAATGTTTGTGTAATTGTTTTAGAAAGTTTTTCAAAAGAGTATCTCGGATATTTTTATCCTCAACTACATTTCACACCTTTTCTTGATTCACTGATGAATGAGGGTTTGTGTTTTACAAATGCGTATTCCAATGGTAAATCATCCAATCAGGGAATTATTGCTGTGAATAGTTCTATCCCGGTGATGATGGAAGACCCTTTTATTTCTTCGGTGTATCAACAAAATAATTTTGTAGGTGTTGGTAGTCTTGTAAAAAAAATGGGATATGGTTCTTATTTTTTTCATGGAGCAAATAACGGTACTATGGGTTTCGACAAATTCTTAGAACGTGCAGGTTTCGATGGATATTTTGGGAGAAACGAATATGGCAATGATAAAGACTTTGATGGCAACTGGGGAATATTTGATGAACCATTTTTGAAATGGACTGCAAATAAAATGAGTACACTGCCCACACCGTTTTATTCCGAAATATTTACTATCTCTTCGCATCATCCATTTACTATTCCACATCAATATGCAGGACGTTTTCCCAAAGGAGAAATCCCAATGATGGCCACAGTAGCTTATACAGATTATGCACTGCAACAATTTTTTGAAGAAGCAAAAAAACAACCTTGGTATAACAACACCTTATTTATTTTAACTGCCGATCATCCCGGCCCTCCAAATCCGGGAAGTTTCTTTTATCAAAATCAAATAGGTGCACATGCTACCTGGCTATTATTATATAAACCCAATGGTCAATTTAAAGGAACTAGTGATATGGTAGTGCAGCAATCGGATATTATGCCTACCGTGTTAGATTATATCGGCTACACCGGAAAATATACTGCATTTGGAAATTCAGTGTTTGATAGTTTAGCTCCACATTTTGCATTTAATTTTCATGCAGGTGAATATATGTTGCTCGATAGTAATTTCATGTTGCAATACAATGGAAATACTGTATTGGGATTATACGATTATAAAAATGACAGTATGCTTATTAAAAATATGAGTGCCGAATATCCGGATGAAACGCTTAATATGGAGGATAGATTGAAAGCAATTATTCAATTGCATAATGATGCAATGATATACAACAAACTTGCAGAGTAGTGAAAAGAAAAATAATGTTTATAATAAATCCTGTTGCCGGGATAAAGCATAAAAAGCGCATACCAAATCTTGTGGAGAAATTTCTTGATCATTCCCAATTCGATCATGAAATTATTTATACCGAATATCGTGGGCATGCAACTGAACTTGCACAAAAAGCAGTGGCAGAAAAATATGATATCGTTGCTATTGCCGGAGGTGATGGTTCGGTAAATGAAGCCGGTGTAGGCCTATTAGGTTCTGATGTTGCATTGGTGGTTTTACCTTATGGATCAGGTAATGGACTTGCTCATCATTTAGGATATCCTAAATCTATTTCAAAAGTTATTCAATTAATAAATAACAATCATCGCAATCACATTGATGCAGGTAGGGTAAATGAATTATATTTTTTCAGTTTGGTGGGAATTGGTTTTGATGCATTCGTTGCAAAAGTTTTCGACAGAGAAAAAACAAGAGGGTTTTTAACCTATGCATGGGCAGCTATAAAAAGTCTGTTTGTTTTCAAACCATTTGAATATAAAATAACCTACGATGGTAATATAATTTCCGGTAAAGCCTATATCATCAATTGTTGCAATACAAGTCAATATGGTTATAATATTCGCATTGCACCTGAAGCAAAAACAGATGATGGAATTTTGGATGTTGTAATTATTCGTGATTTAAAAAAATGGAGAGCTGTAATATTAGTTTTTCAGGTTATGTTTCAAATGACCGGTAAAGAAAAATGTATGCAGCGATTTCAATGTCGCACTATGAAAGTAGAAACTGATGGTTATACTTATTTGCAGATTGATGGTGAAACTGTAAACAAGGCAAAAGAATTTGAATTCACAGTTTTGCCTGCCGCATTGCAAATGGTAATTGAATAAATTTTTAATTTCCAAGAATGGCAAAAAAGAAAAATGATACCAATGGCTTTGTGTTTTCTACCGATCCGAATTTTAAATTTCCTGCTGGTGATGAAGATGAACAAGAATTTATTTCTCCTCAGCAACAAATGCTGAAAATTCGCTTTGAGAAAAAACATCGTGGTGGAAAAGAAGTAACTATCATAGATGAATTTATTGGGAGCGACGAGGAAATGCTTGCATTGGGAAAAGAATTAAAAACAAAATGCGGAACAGGCGGAAGTGTGAAAGATGGATTGATTTTAATTCAAGGTGATCATCGTAAAAAAATTGGTGAAATACTTTCCAAGCTCAACTACAAATTTAAATTCGCTGGCGGGTAAAATTCTTGTTATGCAATCCGCAATCCGTTTTTCACTTGCATACTGGTTTGCAACAACACCACTTTCCCATCAGATTCAATTGCACCCAACACCAAACATTCAGAAAAAAAATTGGCAATTTGTTTAACCGGAAAATTTACGATAGCAATAATTTGTTTTCCGGGTAATGTATCAATGGAATAATAATCTGCTATTTGTGCACTCGATTTTTTTATTCCTAACTCACCAAAATCTATGGTGAGTTTATACGCAGGCCTTTTTGCTTTTTCAAAAATTTCTGCATGTAGAATTGTACCTGTTCGAATTTCTATTTTTTCAAAATCACTATAATTTATTTGCTCCATAATAATTCAATTTGATTGCAATATACAAATCAGAATCATTGAAGTAAACAGTTTATAGGTGTAAATAAAAATGCATTTGGAAACTCTGCTGTGCAGAGATTATATCGCTTATACTTCAGAATCTGATGATATTTAACTGCTTAGTGTTACAATACTTAACTTCGCTGTTTACTTTTATAATATGAAAAAACTAATACTCTTCGTTGCTCTCGGTTTTACATTTACCGGCTATAGTCAATTTATTTTAAATGGTGATGCTGTTGATTTAGGAGATGGCTGTATTCAATTAACTGAAGAAGTAACAAATCAGGCAGGTTCTGTTTGGTATGATACTCTTATCAGTCTTGAAAATGATTTTAATGTTGACTTCTTTATTAATCTCGGCGATTTGGATGCAGGTGGTGCTGATGGAATTGCGTTTGTGTTACAACCTGTAAGTACCGGCCTTGGTTCTACTGGTGGTGGACTTGGATATGATGGCATAGAACCTTCCGTGGATGTTGAATTTGATACATGGCAAAATGCAGAAAATAATGATCCTGTGTATGACCATGTGAGTATTATGCGAGATGGTGTACTTGATCATCTTGCTGAAACTGCACTCACTCCTGCTACACAAATTATTTCAGGAGAAAATAATGCAGAAGATGGCGATTTTCATAAAGTAAATATCGTTTGGTTGGCAGATTTGCAAACCATTTCAGTATTTGTTGATTGCGATTTACGAGTGTTTTACACAGGTGATATTGTGGCGGATATTTTTGATGGTGATCCATTGGTGTATATGGGGTTCACTGCTGCAACAGGTGGTTCTTATAATTATCAAACAGTATGTTTTAATTATCTCACAGGCTTAGATGAATTATCGGATGCCAGCGTTTGCCCCGGTGATTCTGTACAACTTACAGTACCCGCAGGATTCACTTCTTACTTATGGTCACCCGATGTGGGTATCAGCGATAACACAATTAATAATCCCTATTTTTCTCCAACAGAAACAACAACTTATACCGTAACTATTTCTGATGAATGTGGATTTACTATTTCTGATACTGTAATAGTAACTGTTGCTTCACCTGACTTTTTAGATCTCGGCCCCGATAAGTCATTATGCGAAGGACAGAGTTTTACCTTCAATGCATTTACAGCCGGAGCCGATAGTTATTTGTGGAGCACAGGTTCTATTTTACCTACGTTGACTGTTTTTGAAGCGGGTGAATGGTGGTGTGAAGTGGCTGTCGGGAATTGTGTTGATCGTGATACTGTTGCTGCTGAATATTTTCCAGGCCCTGTAATTAATTTCGGACCCGACACAACGGTATGTGGAATTGGCGAAACAATTTTTTTAGATGCAACAACTCCGGGAGCAAATTATTTATGGCAAGATGGAAGTACAGGCCCCACATATTTAATTACAATTGATGGATTGTATTATGTAACTGTTACACTTGGTGGTTGCGTGGATAAAGATTCTCTTGCTGTAAATTATAGTACTTATCCATCAGTGAATATTGGAAATGATTTTGGCTTATGTCCCGAACAAACTGTTGACTTATATGCAGGTCCAAATTCATTTATTTATTTATGGAGTGATGGTTCCACTTCTAATACATTTACGATTACAGAAATTGGTACATATTGGGTAGATGTAAATTCAAATGGATGTACAACTCGTGATAGTATAATAGCAATTACAGACCCTTGCTTATGTGAAATAATTGTTCCCAATGCATTTACTCCAAACAACGATGGAATAAATGATGAGTTTAAACAATTGGATTGCCAATCATTAAATAATTTCAACATGCGCATTTATAATCGCTGGGGCGAAATGATGTTTGAAACTTCGGATTACAATCAGGGTTGGGATGGTAAATTCAAAAACAATGAAAGTGAAATGGGTTCCTATGTTTACGTAATTGATTACGCAATTCCAGAAGGAGAAAGCGGACGAAAATCAGGGAGTTTTACGTTGGTGAGGTGAGAATTGGGTATCGAGTATCGGGTATTGACAACTTAGACTATTGACTTTGACCATTGAAAATAAAATTAATCACTGATTAATCATTTCTGATTATTCATTACTGATTACTGATCACTCCTTTGTTATTCACCATCTTGTAATTATTAATTATTCACTTTTTCATTTTTTCATTTACTTTTTTACAGTGCTATAATTTCCGATTCGACAATTACACTTTTCATTTCCACAATTCTACAATTCAACAGTTCTACAATTCCCTCAATTTCCGCAAATAATTTCTCTACATTCTGTGCATAAAAAAAATTAAGCCTACCTGAAAAATACCTGCATCAATTTCTTAAATTCGTAGCTGTGAAAAAAGAAACCATTACTGCATGAATTACTCGCATTTACACGTACATACCCAATACTCACTTTTAGATGGTGCATCTGCTATTCCAAAGTTGTTTGATAAAGCAATAGCGGATAATATGCCGGCAATCGCTATTACCGATCATGGAAATATGTTTGGCGTATTTCAATTTGTTGCCGAAGCACAAAAGCGCAAAAATGATGATGGCTCTTTAAAAGTAAAACCGATAGTAGGTTGCGAATTTTATGTGGTGGAAAATCGACATCGCCGCAGCTTTACCCGTGAAGAAAAAGATGTGCGTTATCATCAGGTATTATTAGCAAAAAATGAAACCGGTTATCGCAACTTAATGAAATTATGTTCGCTTGGTTTTATTGAAGGCAACTATGGAAAATATCCTCGCATTGATAAAGAATTAATCGAAAAATATCATGAAGGATTAATTGCCACCACTTGTTGTCTGGCAGCAGAAGTGCCGAGAGGTATTTTGCGCAAAAAAGAAAGTGAAGCAGAAGAAATTTTTAAATGGTGGCTGAATATTTTTGGTGAAGATTATTATATCGAATTACAACGACATAATATCGCTGATCAAGTAAAAGTAAATGCCGTGTTATTGGAATGGGCAAAAAAATATAAAGTAAAAACAATTGCCACCAATGATGCACATTATGTGGAACAAGAGGATGCCAATGCACATGATATTTTATTGTGTATTAATACAGGTGAAAAACAAGCAACACCAAAAGCAAAAGATTTTAGTGATGATGATTCTGTTGGCAGAGGAACTCGTTTTGCTTTTGCCAACGATCAATTTTATTTCAAAACAAAAAAAGAAATGGAATTGCTGTTTGCAGATGTACCGGAATCTCTTGACAACACAAATGAGATAGTAGATAAAATTGAAATATTAGATCTGCATAAAGAAATTTTATTACCGCATTTTCAAATTCCAAAAGGTTATGATAATCAGGATGCATATCTTACGCATATCACTTATGATGGTGCAAAGAAACGCTATAAAGAAATTACACCCGAAGTAGAAGAGCGATTGCAATATGAATTGTTTACTATTAAAACAATGGGCTTTGCCGGTTACTTTTTAATTGTAGCCGACTTTATAAATCACGGAAAAGATATTGGTGTATTCGTTGGACCGGGCCGTGGATCTGCCGCCGGTTCTGCCGTTGCATATTGTATCGGCATCACGAATATTGATCCGATAAAATATGATTTATTATTCGAAAGATTTTTAAATCCCGATCGTAAAAGTTTACCGGATATTGATACAGATTTTGATGATGAAGGTCGTCAGCGTGTGATAGATTATGTGGTAGATAAGTACGGGAAAATGCAAGTGGCACAATTAATTACTTACGGTACGATGGCTGCAAAAAGCAGTATTAAAGATGTGGCTCGTGTGCTTGATTTACCCTTGTCCGAAGCAAATATTTTAGCGAAGTGTGTACCTGATCGTCCGGGCACAAATCTCAACAGAATAATATTAGCTCCACTCACCGGAGAAAATAGTTTAGCAGCAAAAGAAAATTTATCATCTGATGATTTAGCGCAAGTAAAAATATTGCGGAAAATTTATGAAGGGAATGATTTGCAAGCAACCGTTTTAAAAGAAGCATTGAAATTAGAAGGCTCTGTGCGAAACACCGGAATTCATGCTGCGGGAATTATTATTGCACCAAAAGATCTTACAGATTTAATTCCTATTGCAACTGCAAAAGATTCGAATTTATATGTAACACAATACGAAGGTGAATATATAGAAAGTGCTGGTGTAATTAAAATGGATTTCTTAGGATTAAAAACACTATCCATTTTAAAAACTGCATTAAAACTGATTAAAGAAAATCATGCTGTTGAAATTGATTTGGATAATTTGCCATTGGATGACGCAGCAACATTTGAATTATATCAACGAGCTGAAACAAACGGCACTTTTCAGTTTGAATCCACAGGTATGCAGAAATATCTAAAAGAATTAAAGCCGGATAAATTCAATGATTTAATTGCAATGAATGCATTGTATCGTCCCGGTCCGATGGAGTATATTCCCAGTTATATTTTGCGCAAACACGGCAAAGAAAAAATCACTTACGATCTCCCGGATATGCAGGAATTTTTAGAGCCTACCTATGGCATAACTGTGTATCAGGAACAGGTGATGCAACTCTCGCAAAAGTTAGCCGGCTTTACAAAAGTGCAGGCAGATAAATTGCGAAGTGCGATGGGAAAAAAGAAACGTAAAGAATTAGATGAGATGAAGAGCATCTTTATGGATGGTTGTAAACTAAAAAATTATCCTATAAAAGTGTGCGAAAAAATATGGTCTGATTGGGAGTCATTTGCGCAATATGCATTCAATAAATCACATTCCACTTGTTATGCGATGGTGGCGTATCAAACTGCATATTTAAAAGCCAATTATCCGGCAGAATATATGAGTGCAGTACTCACACATAATATGTCGGCAATAGATAAAGTGAGTTTCTTTATGGATGAATGTCGGCGAATGGATATTCCTGTTTTAGGTCCGGATGTGAATGAAAGTTATTTACATTTTTCAGTAAATAAAAGAGGGCAAATTCGTTTTGGATTGGCAGCAATAAAAGGTGTGGGTGGTGCTGCGGTAAATGCATTAATTGATGAACGCAAAACCAATGGAAATTTTGATAGTTTGTTTGATTTAGTACGTCGTGTAAATCTGCGTACAGTAAATAAAAAAACATTAGAATCATTAGTGCTTGCAGGTGCAATGGATATGTTTGGAATTAATCGTTCTGCGTATTTGGAAAATGTTTCCGGCGAATCTAATAACATGATTGAGTCTGCAATTAAATATGGAAACAGTTTTCAAAATGGAGGTCAAAGTGATCAACCTACTTTATTTGGAGAAATGGCTTCTATTGAAGTTGCTGAACCAAACATTCCTGAAATTCCTGAATGGAATCTGATTGATAAATTGAAAAAAGAATTGGAAGTATGCGGGATATATTTGAGTGGACATCCATTGGATGATCAGCGTATTGAAATAGAAGCGTTGCGTACATGTGCTATCAAAGAAATTCCAAAATTCATTGATCAGAATGTTTCTATAATTGGCTTGGTGAGTAGCTCTACAACTCGCATGAGTAAAAAGGGTGAGAAATTTATAATCTTCCATATTGAAGATTTTTCTGAAACTATTGAGTGTGCTTTATTTCGTGAGCAGTACGCAAGGTTTAAGCATTTTGTGGAAGAGCCGGGATATATCATTTGTGTGAAGGCAACTGTAAAACCAAGTTTCCGTGATCAGGAAAAAATTGATTTGCGAGTGAATGATATTTTACTATTGAGTCAGGTGCGGGAAAAACAAAAAATGAAAGCAATGTTATCTGTACCACTTGAAAAAGTAAATAAAGATTTTATTCATAACGTTGATCTGTTAATTAAAGAATATCCCGGAAAAGACAGTATGGTTTTAAATGTTAGTGATGGACAATGTGAGTTGCATTTCCGGTCAACCAATAGTTCTGTGCAAATCAATAAATATTCAGTGAAGGCAATGGAGAAATTAGGAGATTTAAGTGTGTCGCTTATCTGAGGTTCATTACCTTTGTTTAGGAACTTTATGGTTCTCATGGTGTTTTATGGGAGTATTCAATTTTTAAAAATTAAAAAATATTTCAATTATGGCTTTAGAATTTACCGATGCAAACTTCAAAGAAGTAGTGCTCGACAGCGACAAATTATCAATTGTTGACTTTTGGGCAGAATGGTGTGGCCCATGCCGTGTAGTAGGTCCAATCGTTGAAGAACTTGCAAAAGATTATGACGGAAAAATTAATGTCGGTAAACTGAATGTTGACCACAATGCAAATGTGAGTCAGCAATATGGTATCCGCAACATCCCTACTATTTTATTTATTAAAAATGGTGAAGTAGTGGACAAACAAGTGGGTGCTGTTCCTAAAAGTGTTTTGGAAGCGAAGATTAAACAACATATCTGATTCAATCAGAATAAAAATAATTGATAAAGCCTTCTTGCGTTGTAAGAAGGCTTTTTTAGTTTAGCACAATTATGATATCACCATTAATTACAATGCAGGACATCCGCCGGGTAGAAAATCTGGAATTTTTAGCTCGTCAGGTTGTGGAAGGATTTATTCTCGGTTTGCATAAAAGTCCATTTCATGGTTTCTCAGTAGAGTTTGCCGAACATCGTATTTATAATCCGGGTGAGTCTGTGCGATATGTGGATTGGAAAGTATATGGACGCACAGATCGCATGTACACAAAGAAGTTTGAAGAAGAAACAAACCTACGTTGTCAGATAGTAATTGATGCATCTTCCAGCATGTATTATCCCGAGCCGGAAGCCAAACAAAAAGGTACAGGATTTAATAAAATTTTATTCTCTGCCGTTTGTGCAAGTGCATTAATTCATTTATTAAAAATGCAAAGAGATGCAGCGGGCTTATCCATATTTGCGGATGAAATGTTATTGCATACAAAAGCAGCATCCAATAATGTGCATCATAAATTATTGCAATCGCAACTTGAAAATTTTATTGGGAAACAAAGCAGAAATGTCACTACGCAGGCAGCAAAAAGTTTACATCAACTTGCAGAGAGTTTACATCGGCGGAGTCTGGTAATTATATTCAGTGATATGTTTGATAGCACAGAAGATCCTGATGATTTATTTTCAGCATTACAACATTTAAAATATAAAAAACATGAAGTGATTTTATTTCATGTAGTTGACAAATCAAAAGAAATAGATTTCACTTTCGACAATCGCCCTTATGTGTTTGTAGATATGGAAACGGGAGAAAAAGTGAAGGTGCGCAGCAATGAAGTGAAAACACATTATACAGAACAGATGCAGCAATATTTAAAACAATTGCAATTGCGTTGTCATCAATATAAAATTGATTTTATAGAAGCCGATATCAATAAAGATTTCAAGCAAATTTTAATGCCGTATTTGGTGAAGCGGATGAAGATGAAATAGTTGACAATTGACAGTTGACAATGAAAAAAGTTTCGAGTTTCAGGTTTCAAGTTCCGTGTTTTGGGCTTCAAGTTCCGGGTTAAATATTTCAAGGTTAAATGTTATTTAACACAAACTATCTTTTTTATTTGTAATTACACGGTTACACAATTCGACAGTTATACAATCCTAACATTAAACCCATCCGCTAATCAGCTAATCATCTCATTTGTACATTAGCCACATTTGCACATTTTCACATTTGCTAATCGGCTAATCAACCAATCGGCTAATCATTAATTCTCACATTGGCACCTTCGCACATTCGTTAATAAAATTCCCATTCAAAAATTATTTATTACCTTTCTATATTAATTAATTCAAAAAATCAGACTTATGAAAAATATTTCCTCTCTCAAAAATATTCCCAATACTTTAAAATTATTTTTCTTCCTCCTTATAGTTTTTGTACTCAATGTATTTCAGGCAAATGCACAGGCGCCGGCTATCCAATGGCAAAATACAATAGGAGGAAGTGATAATGATTTTATAAATTCCGTAGTGCAATCTGCTGATGGTAACTATTATGTTGGAGGCGAATCTAATTCACAAGCCTCTGGCGATAAATCCGAAAACAATATACTCTTATCTACCACCAGCGATTATTGGATTATTAAACTATCACCTGCCGGCGACATTATCTGGCAAAATACAATTGGTGGTGATTACTATGACCGCTTAACTGCAATTTGTCCAACACCAGATGGTGGTTGTATGCTCGGAGGCAGTTCTGCATCTTTTGCAAGTGGCGACAAAACTGAATCCTGTAAATTAAATGGTGGTGGTGGAAGAACGTATGATTACTGGTTAGTAAAATTAAGTGCGGATGGTGAAATTGAATGGCAGGATGTAATTGGAGGAAAAGGTGATGATTTTTTAAGTGATATGCATGCAACTACAGATGGAGGTTATATAATTGCCGGCAATTCTAACTCCGGTAATTCAGGGGATAAAACAGAAGTAAATGTAGGTTTGGAAGGTTACTGGATTGTGAAATTAAATGCAGACTTAACTATAGAATGGCAAAATACAATTGATGGTATTTATCATGATTATGCAAAAAGTATTTATGAAACTTCTGATGGAGGTTATATCGTTGGTGGTGAATCCAATTCAAGTTTATCCGGAGAAAAATTAGAACCAAGTTTTAATGACAGCTATGATTACTGGATTATAAAACTAAGTCCTGAAGGAGATATTGAATGGCAAAATACAATTGGTGGTAATAGTGATGATTATTTGGGATCTGTAAGTGAAACTTCAGATGGCCAATATATTGTTGCAGGTTATTCTAATTCAAATGCAAGTGGAGATAAAACAGAAAATAAAAAAGGCGATGAAGATTTTTGGATAATGAAATTAGATGAAGATGGTGATATTGTTTGGCAAAATACTATTGGTGGAAATGATAGTGATGTTGACGCACAGATTCAAGAAACAGCAGATGGAGGCTTTTTATTATGTGGCAGCAGCGAAACTAATTTATCGGCTGATAAAACTGTTCCTAAATTCGGAAACAAAGATTTATGGCTATTAAAATTGGATAATGTAGGTAATATTTTATGGCAAGATGTATATGGCGGTTCTGATTTTGACTGGTTCAGATCAATGATTCAAACCAATGATGGCGGAATCTTGCTGGGAGGTACTTCACGATCAAATATTTCAGGAAATAAAACTGAAGCCGCTATTAATTCAATAGGGGGTGCTCCAGATGATTTTTGGATTATAAAATTAGAAGGCGATACATGTCTTCCAACCACAGAAGTATGCAATGGAAGGGATGATGACTGCGATGGATTTATTGACGAAGATGCTTTGGTAACATCTGCAATTGTAGCAACAGATGTAACTACATTATGCACTGGTGGATATGTGCCTTTAAGTGTAACTTATAATGGCAATTGTACTTTTCAATGGAAGCGCAATGGAAATAATATTTCGGGTGCAAACAGTCCTGTTTATCTTGCAAATAAAAGCGGAATATATGCTTGTAAGGTTATTACTGATTGTGGTGCAGCAATCTCTGAAAGCATTGTTGTAGATGTGAAAAAAAATCCTAACGCTTCTGTTTCTGCAAGTGGCCCATTGGTTTTTTGTCCCGGAGGCAGCGTAATACTTTCTGCGAATGCAGGAGGAGGATTATTATATCAATGGCTTAAAAATGACGTGATTATAGTGGGCGCAACTAGCATAGATTATACTGCAACCACTGCCGGTGTTTACAGATGTCTGGTAACCAAAGCCCCAACCGGATGTAGTAAATTATCAAATACGGCAACAGTAACCGTAGCTTGCAGAGAAGGTGAAACAGAAAATATAATTCAAAACCCGATGTTTTCCATTTACCCGAATCCAAGCTCTAATAAAATCACTGTAGAACTAGAATCATTAAATGAATCAGAACTATTAATAATTATGGATATTACAGGAAAACATTTAATGGAAGTTACAATTATACAAGCGGTAACAACAATTGATATTTCAAACTTTCCATCAGGTATGTATTTAATTAAATTAGCAAATAATAATATGCAGTACATTGAAAAATTTGTGAAGCTTTGATAGCTAAATAATTTAAAAAACTTAAACCATTGACTTTTTAAATTGACAATGGACAGTTGACAGTTGACAATGAAAAAAGTTTCAGGTTTCGAGTTTCAGGTTCCGTGTTTCGAGTTTAGGGTTTCTTCATTTGCATCCCGATAGATATTGAGGGCACATCATAATTCATCAGCTAATCAGCTAATCATCTCATCGGCTAATCATCTCATTTGCACATTAACCACATTAAACACAATTGCACATTAACCACATTTGCACATTTGCACATTCGCACATTTGCTAATTTGCACATTAATCACATTTGCACATTAAAAACTCATCAGCTAATCAATTTCCTAACTTTGCAGTTATGAGAAAATTAAAATTTATTCTGATACTACTATTGTGTATTGCAATTTTACCAAAAGCAAAAGCACAAGTTTCTTTAATTGAAAATATTGTGGTTGATGGATTAACTAGAAGTTACAGAGTGTATATTCCGGCAATGTATGATGGCTCTTCTGCTGTTCCATTATTATTGAATTTGCATGGCTATGGTTCCAACGCTTTTCAGCAGGAATTTTATGGTGAGTTTAGAAATATTGCCGACACCGCAAATTTTATTTTAGTTTGTCCTGATGGCACGTTTGACATATATGGATTTCAATATTGGAATTGCTTTGTTGCAGATAATATTGGAGTGGATGATGTAAAATTTCTTTCTAATCTCATTGATACAATTTCATCTGATTATAATATCAATGCCAACAGAATTTATTCAACAGGTATGAGTAATGGTGGCTTTATGAGTTATTCTCTAGCCGGCGAATTAAGTGAACGCATAGCAGCAATTGCTTCCGTTACCGGTGATATTACTTATGAAAGATTTCCCGCAATTATGCCAACCCATCCAATTCCGGTTATGGAAATTCATGGCACTGCAGACCTTACCGTTCCTTATGATGGTACAGAATCATTTATACCGATTGAAGATGTGGTGAATTATTGGGTAGAGTTTAATAATTGCAATCCTACACCAGAAGTTATAGAAGTGCCAGATACAAATCCGGGTGATGGATGTACTGCAACACATTTTATTTATTCCGGTGGTACTAATAATGCCGATGTGGAATTTTTCAGAATTAATGGCGGTGGACATACATGGCCGGGCACCATATTTATTTTAGGTGTTACCAATTTAGATATTAATGCAAGTCAGGAAATATGGAGATTTTTTTCACGCTATAGTTTAGATGTGTTGACAGATATTTTTACAACAGAAATGCATTCTATTAAAATAACTATTTCACCAAATCCTGTTATTTCCAATATAATAATTGCATCGGATGGCAATGCACAAATCAGTGATGTACGCATTTTTGATATTAGCGGAAAAAGTATTTATACAGACCAATCTGAAACAACGATAACAAAAACAATTACCATTGAAAATTTTGCTGCGGGAATTTATACTGTGATGTGTAAAGTAAACGGCAAATATCAATTCCAAAAAATAATAAAGCAGTAGAAAAATCTACTGCTTTAAAAATAAAATCCGGAATGTGTTTTTAATGACTACAACTCTACATGCGTATTTTTAAAATACTTACGTATCCAGGCAGTCATTTGATTATGTGTCATAACAGGTGCAGTATGTACTGCCAATAATTTTCCAGCCATGATATGATCTAATCTAAACATTTTTTCAAGTTCCGTTTTTGTACCTGCGGGCCCAAACACTACTAATTGATCTGCACTAAGTGCATGTGTGCGCACATTATCCAAAAAATGTTTTCGCTGATCTTGTATTCTGTGTTCCTTTCTGTGTTCCATGTCAAAATACTGATTGCCAAATCCTGCAGCGTTTTTTCCTTCGCCCGGAATTCTTTCCCGGTAGTCAACATTCGCCAGCACTTCCTGAATAATAGCCTCATCGCCATTTAATTCAATTATCACAGCCTTTGAGCCGTCAATCCAAATTCCCATGTTTCGTGTCATACTTCAAAGAATTTACTTCTCTTAAGAAATCCGCTTATCCATCATTAAACAAGTATATATCCTAAGAAAATGGTGATTTGTAATAAAAATTAAGTGAAACTGTATGCAAAGGTCGGGAATTCAAGCCAAAGAAGGAAATATAACCAGAATCTACTTTGATTCCCATGTAGCAAAGAGCGAAAGTAAATTGATATAAGCCAACCTATTCCCGATTTTATTACATACTCAACGCAGGTTTGTTTAAATCCTACAACATAATCTAAACAAGCTTTTTATTTTTACTCCATGTCGCAGGAATTGCTTTTGGAAGTAAAAAACTTATCTACTCATTTTTATAGTGAAGGAAGAACTATAAAAGCCGTAGATAATATTTCTTTTAATATTTATCGTGGAGAAACCGTTGGCATTGTGGGTGAATCAGGTTCAGGTAAATCTGTTACCTCTTTATCTATCATGCGACTAATTCCCTGGCCACCGGGAAAAATAGTGAGTGGTCAAATATTATATCATGACTCAAAAGGTATTGTTGATTTAGCAACGCTTCCTGAAAAAGAAATGCGGCGCTTTCGTGGGAATGATATCTCCATGATTTTCCAAGAACCCATGACAAGTTTAAATCCTGTTTTTACTTGCGGCTCTCAAGTGGATGAAGCAATAATGTTGCATCAAAAGAAAAATAAAAAACAAGCAAAGGAACTTACACTCTCTTTATTTCAAAGTGTGCAATTGCCGGATCCATTGCGCATTTATAAAGCATATCCGCATGAATTAAGTGGCGGACAAAAACAACGGGTGATGATTGCAATGGCGATGAGTTGTAATCCCGATATTTTAATTGCCGACGAACCGACTACTGCGTTGGATGTAACTGTGCAAAAAACAATATTGGATTTGATGGCTGAACTGAAAAATAAAATCAGAGCATCCATTATGTTCATCACGCACGACCTCGGTGTAATTGCAGATATTGCTGATCGTGTTTTGGTAATGTACAAAGGTCATATTGTGGAGCAGGGAACTGTGCTCGATATTTTTGAAAATCCACAACATCCTTATACAAAAGGTTTAATGGCATGCCGACCACCTCTGCAAAAGCGATTGAAAAAATTACCGGTGATCAGTGATTTTATGGAAGAGGATGCGGATGGAAATATCATTGAAAAAAAAACAGATTTGCACGAGATTATTGTTACTGAAAAAGAAATTGCAGATAGATTAGAAAATCTTCCAAAGCAAAATCCAATTTTAAAAGTTGAACATTTAAAAACTTATTTCCCAACTAATAAAAATTTTTTAGGTAAAACAACAGATTGGATTAAAGCCGTGGATGATGTAAGTCTAAATGTTTATCCAGGCGAAACACTAGGACTTGTTGGTGAAAGTGGCTGCGGAAAAACCACATTAGGTCGCACTATAATCCGTTTGCAAGAACCTACTTCAGGAACAGTAGAATTTATGGGTAAAGATATTCTTGCTTTAGATCATAATGCGATGAAGCAAGTGCGCAAGGAAATGCAGATTATTTTTCAGGATCCATACAGTTCATTAAATCCACGGTTGACAATCGGCTATGCAATTTTAGAACCGATGCAAGTACATGCACTTTACAATAATGATAAACAACGCAAAGAAAAAACAATTGAGTTATTGGAAAAAGTTAATATGCCGGCGGATGTGTATGGCAGATATCCGCATGAATTTTCCGGCGGACAACGTCAACGAATTTGTATTGCAAGAGCATTGGCATTAAATCCCAGATTTATTATTTGTGATGAATCAGTTTCTGCACTCGATGTTTCTGTGCAGGCGCAAGTATTAAATTTATTAATGGATTTGCGCAGCGAATTTGGTTTTAGTTATATTTTTATAAGCCATGATCTCAGTGTTGTAAAATTTATGAGCGATCGTATGTTGGTGATGAATAAAGGAAAAATTGAAGAACAAGGACCTGCAGATGTTATTTATAATAATCCGCAATCTGACTATACTAAAAAACTGATTGAAGCAATTCCAAAAGGTAATGTAGAAGCAATAAAACAACGATTATTAACTGTATGATGCAACCACCTTATTTTAACTGTTTATCTTCGCATTACTCAACTTGAAGAAATTCACCACTCATATCATATTAATTATTGTTGCAGCAATTTTGCTGAACAGTTGTCGTCGTAAAGAAGATACGACATGGGATATCGGATTGCTCACTCCTATTCTTCAGGGTAATTTAAACATCACCGATATTCTTGCCGACAGTCTGAAAGAAATTAATAGTGATGATGGTGTTGACCTTGTGTATCGTCAACAATTAATTGATTTAAATCTTGCGGAAGAAGGTTTATCAATTCCCGATACCATTGTTCAGGTATATGTTTCTTTGGATTCGTTAGGATTAACCGACCGCACATTAACCAATCAAATTTCATTAGGTCAGGTTGCTACTGCTTTAGGATTTCCTTATGGCACTTATATTATTTTAAACAATGGCAACATGGTGCCGATAGATCCAATTTTAGGTTTCAGTTCCGGCGAACAACCTATTGATGCAAATTCATTTTTTGAATCGGCAACTATTGAAACCGGATTTTTAGATATTCAAGTATATAATGGTTTTCCAATTCCATTGACAAATCTTTCGTTGTTAATTAAAAATTCTTCTGATGGTGCAATCATCGTTGATGAAACAATCCCTTTAATTGATGTTGGAGAAACAGTTATTTCAACAACATCTTTAGACGGCAAAACTGTGGATGGAGATTTAATTGCCGAGATAACAAATTTTGATTCGCCGGGTAGTCTTGGCGAAAATGTTTTAATTGATACTGCAGATGCATTTGTTATTACCATGTCGGCTTATGATTTAAATTTATTAGAAGCTACTGCAATATTTCCCGCACAAAATTTAGTGAACAGAAAAAATGATGTGGTATATGATATGGGTGGTCCGGAATTTACAAGTATGGAAATTAAATCGGGCAATGTGGTGATAGATGTGGTAAGTACGATGAAGGATACTATTTATATCGTGTATAATATTCCGGGTGCTGTAGATCCTTTCGGAAATAATGTTTCTATAATTACCAAAGTGCCACCTGCGCCTGTTGGTGGAAGTACTACGGTGAGTGAAGCTTTTCCTTTAGATGATTACACAGTTGATTTGCGTGGAAGCAGCGGTATTGGTTACAATACATTTTATCAAGAGTTTGTTGCAAGTATTGATTCTACCGGAAATGTGGTAACCATTTCTTTACTCGATAGTATTTCTTTAGTGTATGGATTAAAAGATATTATACCAAAATCTGTAGAAGGATATTTAGGTCAGTCCACCGAAATATTAAAAGATACATTGAAAAATATTGATGTATTTAGAACAATTATTTCCGGCGAACTTTTATTTGATCAGGTGGATGTGTTATTGAATATTGAAAATGGAATTGGTGCAGATGCGAATGCAATTTTACACAGTATGACTGCAACAAATACACGCAGCGGAATTTCTAAAACATTAATAGCACCTACAGTAGTTGGGCAAATAATTCCGGTACATCGTGCGCAAAAAAATCCCTTCTTACCCGGCATTACAAATGTGGTTTTAAATACTTCCAATTCCAATATTAAAGAGTTGTTAGAGATTTTACCCGATGAAATAAGTTATGATGTTACTATGGATATTAATCCAAATGGTAACGCATATAATTATCAGGATTTTATTTTAGAAGACAGCAGACTCAAAGCAAATTTAGATATGGTGGTTCCATTAAATTTAATTGCTAATGATTTGGTGATGCAGGATAAATTTTCTGTTGATTTAAATGCAATGGATCATCCTGAAAATATTTTAAGTGGCGACTTGATTTTAGAAGTGGATAATGATTTTCCGTTTGAAGCAGAATTATGGTTTGTATTTATAGATGAATTCGGAACACGATTAGACAGTCTTGATTTTTCTGCAACACCAATTCAAGCCGGTGTGTTATCTCCCGATTGCAGAGTGTATGACAGCACAAATACAGAGATGAAAGTGTTTATTAATGAAGACCGCATGCAGAATTTTTTGCTTGCAGAAAATGCAATAGTAACTGTGCGATATAATACCACTACCCTACCCGGCTGCGGCGATCACATTCGAATTTATAGTGATTACGATTTGCATTTCAATTTGCGGGCAGATTTTAATTACCGCATAAACTTGGGTAACTATTGATGCGCAACCTGTTTACTTTTATAATTATTGCAATAGCATTCAGTGTATCTGCGCAAACAGATTCTGTATATTCGGTTTCATCAAATATTTTTTCATGGTTTGATCCAACGCAATTGCATTTATCCGATAGCGGAAAAGTAAGTGTGCATTTTGGTTCTGAATTTTTAGTGGGCAGTTCTGCTCAACCGGTATCATTTACCGATAAATTATTATTTGGCGGATACATTGATGATGAAGAAAAAGATAATGTAAGCAAACGGTTGAAAGATTTAAATTATGGCGGATTAGATTTTGAATCAGACTTCTACATCAGTTTTAAAACAGATAGCCTTTGCAAAAATTCAGCAATATTTTTTGGTGGTAGTTATAATTATTTTCAATCACTGGCATACACCCGTGATTTTTTTAATATCGCTTTTTATGGAAATAAATTATATGAAGGTGATACTGCTACATTTTCTAATAGTGCATTCAGTGGATATTCTTTAATAGAATATAAAGCGGGGTTTGTAAAACAGTTTTCGGTAAAAAAAGGAAATCTTATTCTCGGTATTGCAGGTGGATTTGTACAAGGACTTTCTGCAAATCAGGCAAATATCCATCAAGGTATTTTGGCAACAGCACCCGGTGGAGAATATCTTGATATCACTATGGATTTTGAATATAATAACAGTGGCAATGAACCTGTTAGTTTTGATAACACCAAAGGAACAGGATATAGTTTTGATGTATTTACAAAATTTCAAAACAAAGAAAAACGATTTGAAATAAATGTAGGCATTCAGGATATGGGAATGATGTATTGGAATAACACACCCAATAATTATATTGCCGATACCAGTTATATTTTTGACGGCATTGATATCACTTATGTATTTAATGCAAGCGGAACAAACAGTGATGGAGGTAATGATTCTATTTTTGATATTCTGGGTATTGATACTACTAATCTTTCATTTCGAACTGCAACACCGGCTAAATTAAATGTATCGTTTACTAAATATTTTTCAAGCAACGATTTATTCATAAATGCAGGAGCGCAATATTATTTATTTACACCTTATCAGATTTATTTATATGGTAGATTCGGTAAAAATTTTATTAATCAAAGTTTACAGATTTCAGGAATTATAAATGTGGGTGGCTTTGGTGGTTTTGGAATTGGTGTTGATATAGAAAAAAAAATATTTAATTCTGTATTTCTTCGTGTTGGTTCTAATAGTCTTCTCGGTTTCATCGCACCCAATACATTTAATACTGCCTCTGTATTCGGTACTATTAAAAAAACGTTTTAATCCTCTTTTTATAATTACTCACTAATAATTCTTTTCCCCTTTCGCTTGTTTACCTTTGCGCTTCCATGGCAGAAATTTTAAAGACAGATGTATTAGTATTAGGTGCAGGACCGGGTGGTGCAGCCACTGCATTGTTTCTTGCAAAAGAAAATATTTCCTGTATTGTAATTGATAAAGCCACTTTTCCCAGAGATAAAATTTGTGGTGATGCACTCAGCGGGAAAGTAGTGGAAGTATTCAACCGATTAGATAAAAATATTATTCCGCAATTAAGCATTAATTCTAAAACACTCGATTGCTGGGGAGTAACATTTGTTGCACCCAATCAGGAGGCGCTGAGCATTCCTTTTAAAATGGATTATGCAAGTAATAAAGAACGGGGACTTGCACCGGGATTTATTTCAAAACGTATTGACTTCGATAATTTTCTTATCAATCTTGTAAAACAACAATCCTTAATTCATTTGTTGGAAAATACAGCAACAGAAAGTTTTGAAAAAATTACTGATGGATATATAGTGCGCACAAAAAACAACGCTTTTGAAATTCATACAAAACTTGTTATTGCTGCCGATGGTGCTCAATCGCAGTTTGCAAAACAACAAGGTAAAATCGAAGTGGAAAGAAAACATTATTGTGCCGGTGTGCGTGCATATTATAAAAATGTAAGTGGAATTAATGACGGTAATTTTATTGAATTGCATTTCTTAAAAGATTTTCTTCCCGGATATTTCTGGATATTTCCGCTATCTGATAATACTTATAATATTGGTTTGGGAATGCGCAGTGATGTGGTGAGCAAACGCAAAATAAATCTGAAACAAAAATTAGCAGAAGTAATTGAAAAATATCCTGCACTAAAAGAAAGATTTGCAAATGCAGAAATTGTGGATGATGTGAAAGGATATGGATTACCACTCGGCAGTAAAAAAAGAAAACTCTCCGGCGATAATTATATGCTGGTGGGTGATGCCGCTTCTTTAATAGATCCTTTCACCGGCGAAGGAATAGGCAATGCGGTGATGAGTGGCATGTGTGCAGCAATGCAAGCAAAAGAATGTATTGCAAATAATAATTTCTCAGCAGATTATTTAAAAGCGTATGACACCACTGTATATCGTCGTTTATGGCACGAATTGAAATTGAGTTATCGTATGCAGCAGTTGGTAAACTATCCCTGGCTTTTTAACTTTGTAGTGAAGAAAGCAAATACAAATAAAGTATTGCGTGAAACGATAAGTGTGATGTTTGAAGATATAGACCTGCGGGAAAAATTGCGTAAACCATCGTTTTATTTTCAACTATTATTTTCTAAATAAAAAAAGAATATGAAAAAGCTTATCTACAGTTTTTTAATTACAGCACTCATTGCATTTACAGCATGCAGTGATAAAAAAGAAAAAGATCACAGCGAAGATGAAATGGATCAAATGTCTGGTACAGAAGAAACAGAAGATATTCTTGTAGTAAACGGCGTGGGTGGATATGGAGTAGAAATCAACGGTGATGATGCAAAAGATTTAATGGTATTTGCTTCTGACAGAACTGCTGCAAATGGCTATACAGGAAAAGTAAAAGGAACTGTTACCAGTGTTTGTCAGAATAAAGGATGTTGGATGAAATTAGATTTGGGCAATGGTGAATCCATGCGTGTAACATTTAAAGATTATGGATTTTTTGTACCTAAAGATTTGGAAGGCAAGCAAGTAATAGTGCAGGGAGTTGCAGAAGTAAAAACTATATCTGTTGACGACCAACGCCATTTTGCAGAAGATGCAGGAAAAACAAAAGAAGAAATAGAATCCATCACCGAACCGCAGGAAGAATTGGTGTTTGTAGCAGATGGAGTAATCGTTTTATAAGTATTTTTAAACAAGGCTTGGGTAAAAAGGATAATCCTTTTATCTTTGCCGCACCTTTAAAAAAAAAGGTTTTGATTCCGTAGCTCAGTTGGTAGAGCATTACACTTTTAATGTAGTGGTCCTGGGTTCGAGTCCCAGCGGGATCACACCAATCAAATTGAAACCCTTGTAGACATAAAGTTTACAATGGCTTTTTGTTTTTAAGGTAAAACATGGGTAAAACAATTGATTGGAATTACAGACAATTGGCTACATAATTATTTTTGCTCGTTAGCTAGATTACTTTATAGATGATATCTTTAATACACAAATATTAAAGAATATGTCCAAAGTAAAATTTCACAAAGAATTTTTTAATGAAGTAGCCAAAATCAATTTGTTAAATATTACATCACTACAGAAATCCAAACTTTTAGAAGAAAAGTACTTGGAAACATTTCAATTTGTCGGTTTAATAAGTGATGTAAATCATAGGGAATTTGAAATAGAGGGCATAATCACTGATAATTCATATTATTTAAACCAATTTCCTGAATGGAATAGATTAAAAATATCTATTCCGGAGTCATTAAATATAAGCTTACATAATGTAAATAAGGGAACATTGTGGAGGTTTTTTTGTCGCAATGGATATTATGTTAATGAAGTTCACCAATTAAAATATGTAAAAGCATCGGTAACGAATAGATCGAATAGTAATTATAGTCTATTTGTTAATAATAACTATTACTGCAGCTTAGCACCATCTAAAGTGAACGACTATTACTTACACGATTCAGAAAAATTTGATTTAGAATTCGTTCAAGAAAATGGATTTATATTCCGGCCATCCCGATATAAATGGGCATTAAAACCCTCTTATGAATATTCGAATTTCAATATAAATATTTGAATTTGGTAAATACCCAATTGACATGTAAGTAAAATATATAAAAATTAATAAGTTATATAAATTAAATTTTGAATTTTATTTAAGAGCACAAATTGTAAACAATTTGAATGGCCTATATTGTTTTAATACTTCCTACACCTATTGCAATGTCTCTAGTTAGCTTAGCCATAGGTCGCTTACAAAACTCCATCTCATTATAAAAATTTCCATAGGATAGCTTATACATTTCTTCATCTGATAAATTTAATCCTCGAAATGTCCGTTTTAGAATTTTCATGTATTTATCACCTGAAATATTTCTTTTATAAATTATTTCCCTTATTAAATCCACATGCTGCTGATACACCTCATTAAGTTTAAATAATTCAATATTATTTTCAACCTTTTTTCTAAGTAATAAATTTTTACTTGGTCCAGCATATTTAATCTTAACTTTTAAATCCAATGAATTTCCAATTGATGCTTCATAAGTTTGAGGTACATAATCAAACTGCATTAATTTATGATGCAAATTATGTTCAAATGGATTTAAATAATCATTATAAGAAATTGATTTGCTTGCCTTCAAAATATGATTGCAGACATCGCATGATGGAACTAAATTGTAAAAAGATAATGCTAATAATTTGTGTTCATGATAAGGGAGGAAGTGGTCTAACTCAGGTCTAATATTTTTAGTGCCCCCTACCACTGTAATTGTATACAATCTATTGCAGTATGGACATACACTCAAATTTAACTCATTTATTAATTCATATGGCCCCAAGCACTTCCATGCTTTAAGTGAATGAACCAATATTTATAGTCAATAATAAAAGGAATCAGATCTTTAATTGACTCAGTTTTTTTCTAATTCTATAATAAAAGAGTAATTGCTTCTTGTATTTTCCTGTAAACTCTAAAAGTAACAGTTTCTTGATACTTCGTCTTAGAGAAATTAGCTGTATAATATTAGTTTGAAAACTTGTCAGTGTAGATTTTACATTTTGGTTGCTCTTAATCCGGTAAATAGTTTTCAAGGACGTTATATATTTAGTTTTTGTGAATATTCCATTTATCAAAAACTTATATTGCCCCTGTATTTTTTTAAACGATTCTAATTTTGTTACTTCATAATTGATCTGTTTATTCCGACTAGATTTATTTTTATTCAGCCGTAGCATAATATTGAAAAGGTCAATATAAAAATCAACTCGGCATACAATTTCCTCATGAACAAAGTCAGTGTGTTTAATAGCTGCTACTCTAGTATTTACAGATTCATTAATTCCTATCATCTCTCATTTTTTTTAATGATTCAATACGCTTTTGCATCTCTAATATTTCATCTTCAATTATGGTCTCATCATAAAATATCTCATTATACATATCCAATAACTTAAATCTTACAATCTCATCAGATACTATTGAAATGACATACTTAACAAACTCTTTTTCACCTTTATTTATTTCAACCCCCTTTTTCCAGGTGTTTAAAAAATCAATAACTGTTTGGATGGTTTTCTTAGCAAAATCACCTATTAATCCGTCCTGTAAAAAAAAGGAGGTTGCTAGGAGTTCATGAATATTTGCGCCAAAAGTTTTCAGTTCATTTTCCGGTACTTGTTCGGGTTGACGCAATTTTGATTTTCTTAAAAGGATACAATTTTCTGGTGGCAAATCAGATAGCAAATAAGGGCTATGGGTAGTCAATATAAGTTGAATGCTATATTTATTAAACTGCGAATTAAAGAAATCCAATAGCCAGCTCAGATACTTCTTTTTCCAAGAAGGATGAAACCCTACTTCACCCTCATCAATAAACACGATATATGAATTATGATCGCCATAATTATCTTGAAAAGAGCTTAAAATCATAAAGAGTCTGCTAAAAAGCATTAAATATGAATATTCACCTGAACTTGGAAAAGGGGTCAATATGTAATCGCAAATTCGGCTCGATTTCTTTTGATCGTTTCCAAACAAAGTATTTTCATTTGATATAAAACGTGAAATCAATTTTCTGTTTGCCAATGAGTTCTTAATTTTTATACTTCCTATGACATAAAAACGCCAATCGTAGGCATAAGGATAAGAAATCTTCGAATAGGAAAATGGAGAAAATTCACTTATATAATAACCCTTATGGCAAATAGTTCTGTAATCATCCAATAGTTCAGAAATGAGCATAACATTTGAAAAAATTGATTCAGGAAAATTATCATGATAGATGAAATTAGATATTTCATCTTGGTTACCCAACGATCCATTTTTTACAAATAGATAACAAATTAAATTAAATTTAAAAAAAGTATAACAAATATCTGCCATTTTATTTTGGCTAATATTTACAACTTTAGAATGTAATTGATGATCTATATACTTTTCAGAGATACGTGCAACAATAGATTCAAATATACTTTTTAAATAAGCGATCCCATTGTGCTCGTCATTCAATTTCCTAAAATCCAATCGTCGATTATTAGCAAAATAAGTTGGTAAAATAACAATGCTCTGAGGATCTGTAAACGGTAAACTTTTATTGCTAAGAAGGTAGTATTTTATTGCTCTATATGATTCTTCATATTCATGAATTTCAGATTCTGATATTTTGTCGTTGTAAGGTGAAATGGAACTCCTAAGATCTTGAGTCTCATCTAAATAATGGGGCTGTAATATTTATCATTTTTTAATAGATTATAACTAGATATGTTAAATAAATTATTTGCTCTGTTTTCAGCTCTTTTATCGAATAAATTTGAATAATAAATGAATCCAATATTTGTAAACTGGTTTCGGATATCATCACTCATTGATTCAAATGGAGATTCTTTAAATTTAACAATGAGGTATCCACTTTTTTTTAGGACTTCTTCATTTGATATTTTAATACCCCTATTAACAAAAACATGGTTTCCAAATATTACAATTCCAGTAAATTTATAATAATAGCTTATTGTACCATATGTCAAAGTGGCTATCGCTTCGATAACAGTTTCGCAAAGAGAGGATTTACCGCAACCATTTTGACCTGCAATGGTTGTAATAGATGATATCTTTTCACCAAAATTTAACTTATTCTTGAATGGAGGTAAAAGATTCAATATTCCATTTGAATAATCAAACTTGTGTACCCCCGAATGGTTGAAATTAAATCCTATGTTTTTTAGTATTTTAAAATCTTTAATCCATATATACTTTAACTCCAAGTTCATACTAAATATCTCATTTGTAAATCAAACAATAGGCTTCTCCTGTATTGCTTCCCAATTATTGTCAATTTGTTATATAAAAAAAACTCGCTTCAATTAAGTTGAATCGCATAATCATTTTTAATTTTGTTTTAGATTGATTGATTTGGGATCTACTTTTAACTTCACAATCATATTTAATAATTCAATTACCGAAAGATCACCCTTCCGTGATTCGACAAACTTCCTAACAATATCTTTTGCTCCTTCCGATTGTATATTTTTTACATAGCCATAAACCATAATATAAAACTCCTTATTCCCTATAAAAAATTGTTGCTCTTCTTCTTTAGAAATTTGAAATAGAGAAAGCTCTTGTTTTATTTTTGGCGAACTCAAAACATTTACTATATAACTGAAATCACCGGAAGAAACATTTGCTATCAAATTCATATAACCTACTTCATCTGTTCCCATGAATGCCTGAAATATTTCAGTAGCTTGTAATTTATAAATGAGAAAAACAACAGCCTTATTTCTTAAGAATGATAAAAACTGTTCCTGATTAATGCTCTTCTCATTTTTATCAGTATTGCTGTTAATCAAACTAATTAAATATGGTGGAATATCAACTTTTTTTAACTCAGAAACTCCTTTCTTCTTTTCATATAATATATTTTCTATGGATTCAATTATAGAATCAGGCATATTCAATGTCATTGACATTATTAACTTTTCTAGATTAATTAATTCTTGGCTCAAATATGTAATAATAAATTTGCCTTTCGGTGGAATTGTTTTAGGTTCGTGATTGATAAATAATTCATAACATGTTTTATTTATATTGTCAAGCTGCTTTTCCAAATCATTTCGAAATTCTTCGTAAAACTTAATATCAATAACTTTAATTGACTTTAAAGAATTTATAACCTCTGTCTCAATTTTATAACAATTCTCAATTACATTAATTACTCTATATTTAAACGATTCTGGAAGCACAAAAATTAAAGCGTTCGATGGATCCGGTTCAATAAATATTTTTAGAATACTCATATATTCCAGCCAAAAGTCAATTGACTCCGAAACAATAGCTCTTATTTTTTTAATACGCTCTTCTTCCATATAATAACTTCAATAAAAATTTGCTTCTCATACTCAATATAGATGCATTGTTTTTAATACCTGATAAATTTAATAATTCCATGAATGATATTGCAAATTCTTCTTATCACTCCAAGGTATGCTAATAAGCAAATAATTAAAGTTCTGAAATCTATATTTTGACGCCTTTAAACACAAAGCCTTTATTTGCTCCCACTGATTATTCTTTTTGTCCTCATCATTATGATTTACTATCATAAGGCGATGCTGCGCATTTCCAATAGTGAGTTTGGTAAAGTCATGTAGTATGGCATCATACCCACCCCATTCAACTTCACAAATGAGCCCTAATCCTCGAAACTCTTTCCAATCATTAATCTGTTGTTCCGAATCATCATCTATACTCCATATTAAGTCATACAACCAACCTGCATGACCGTCTTCCTTAAAGGCAGATGAATAAACCGTGTAATGTAAATCATCACCAAGTTCTTTTAGAGCATTATAGACCAACTTTGTCCAAGGCTTTGGACCCGATTGATTCCAATTCATATCAACACTTATGATGCTTTGAATTTTTTGAAAAATTAGCCATTCAATGCCAACTAATTTATTTGATTTTTCCATCTGTGTGTATTTATATTTTGTGATTATACTTCTATATTGAACCCTTCATTTTGGAAAAATAGATCAATATCATTTTGAGAACAACCATTATTGATTGCTTTTGCAATTAAATCTGCTCTATCCCTTTCCTTAATCAAAGCAATTATTGCATTATCATCCACAGTAATAATTCCATTTAATCTATTCTTAATAAAATATTCAGGGTGTAGAAATATTTGATTTGCAAGTGTATTAACGGAAGGTGAAGATAACTTACCTCCACCTTCAAGCCTAGGTTTAGTTTGGGTAAGAAAAACTATATCAATATCCTCTAAACCATTAGGCCATTCCAATTGCAATAAACCATTTTCATCAAATACTGAAGAGTCTTCATTATCATACTTAAAATTATTCATGATAGATTCATCAATTGGCGGAACATATTGACTCTTCCAAAACTCAATAAAACTATTTCTTTTTTCGACCTCCAAATTAGGATTCAACCAAGCTAAAACGATGCACCATTTTACATCATTTCCTTTTATAAAATCTTGACTATTTCTACCTTCTGCCTCAGACAAATCCTGGGCATACAACAATAATTGGTCATTTGTAAGATTCCTTCTTCTAAAAGGCATGAATATGCCAGTTCCATATTCTCCCTCTATGTGATATGAGCTACGAATAATCATGGTAGGGCATTTTCTTTCAATAGAGTATCTCCCATAAAATAAGGGAACTTGTATTTCTTTCTTATGCAGCCAATAGGATTCACCAAAAGCATTTAATCTCCATGTATCTCTAGCATTGTTTGAATCCCAATATAATGACCCGATAATAAGAACACCGGCATTATATTTAATTTGCTTATTAGACATATGCTTTTTGCATTTTGATATTTTTTGAAATACATTTTTGAAACCCTTCACTTATTGCCTTCTATTATTTTTATTTCTTCTTCTGTCAACTCATAAAGTTTGTAAACCATTTCATCTATTTGCTTTTCTAATTTGCTGGTGTCGGCTAAATCATTTTCCTTTTTAGCTGAATGAATTTTCTCAATAATTTTTACAAAGGATTTTTGAATACTTGAAGAGGCATTTTTAATTGGTAATGATTTCATGTGATTAGGATAAAAATGAGTTCCGTCATAAAGGAGTTCGTTGACATAAAATTTTATCATTTGCGAATTAAGGATTGCTTGAACAAATAAATAATCAAATTGCTTTGAAGTTTCAATTTTCATTTTTGAGATATTTCTCAAAATAGTTTGATTGTTTATTTTAGTGAATATATGCCAAAGGGTTAAGACAACAACAGAATCATTGCAATAAAATTTTTCATTGTCATAAATAAAACGCAATTTATTTATGTCGCTTAATGTTCTTAATCCAACTAGTTTTTCAGTTTCAAATAGTTCGGGAAACATTGAATTATACATAACATCCGGCCTGTATTCCAAATAAGAAAAACTTTTAATAAGCCAATATCCCATGTCTTTGCCTTCAAAGTATTTTTTGAATTTTTTCGTTGGATTTGACTCGTGAATAAAAGCTTCCTTCTTTAAGTTAAGTTTTTCACTGCTTGGTCGCAATCCATAATTTACAGAAAAAGCATCATCAACTCTTATACAATCCTTGGTAATATTATTCAAGACTTTTATCTTTTCATTAGTAAGATTAATCCTAAAATTATTTTCATCAGTATCGGAGAATATTTTTTGATTGAGATAATTGTATTGCAATTTTTCAAACTTGGAAGAATCTTTTGCAGATCCAATGTCAATGATTTTAACTTTTTCATTAGGCTTATTTAAGGTTTTCTGCAAATGGAGAATACAAGTTCGCACTGTTGCAGCCTCAAAAACATCATAATTGAAATTAATAATTTGATGCAAATGATATTTCAAAAATTCCTTACGAAGTATCAATCCGTAACCCTGAGATAAAAATTTGTTAGAAGTAATAAAATTTAATTGTCCATTCTGGCTTAATAATTCAATCGCTTTCTCATAGAACAAAACATACAGATCATATTTTTGATAAGCAGTTTTAAATCGCTTAATATTCTTCTTAATTGTTTCATCAATTTCTTCAACATTAACATAAGGGGGATTTCCTATAATAATATCAAAACCCTCCGTAAGTCCAAACATCCATTCGGTTTCAAAGAATGGAGCAAAAACATTTTGGTCATAAGGATCAAAGGCAACAATTTGCTCTGCCATCGATTTTTCCCATCCATCATTTATTAAGAGATTGGCAACTTCCTTTCTAATTGCCCTATCTTGATTTTGAAAAGCTAATTTTTCTTTTCTAGTTTTTGCAGAAAAATACTTGTGTCTAATGTCCTTCAGAAGGTTTTCTTTTGTTTCAATTTCTAAATTTTTTAGAAGCCCTGTACCAATATTTCCTTTTTTACTGCTTACCGATTTATTTAATCCAATCAAAGTATTTGCTGCAACAAATTTTGTTTCAAGGTTTGGCAAACTTCTAATTCCAAAATTTGCCTTTCCTTCTTGTTTATTTTGGTCAATCACCAAGGAAATAAAGAAACGCAACTTGGCAATTTGCACGGCAATCGGTTGTATATCTATTCCGTAAATGCAATTTTCAATTAGGTAAAGTTTTCTACCGTAGTCGCTAGCATTGTTTTCAAACACATCATTTATTTCAATTAATCGCTTTTCTCTTTCTTCTTTGCTATCACTTTTGTAAGCGGTTTCGGTATCATGCATAGCTTTCTGCCGTTGTAATTCTTTCCAATAAATATTTTCTATGTCTAGTTTTTGCAGAATGTGAACCATTTTATGTAACGCACCCATCGGGAACGCACCACTACCGCAAGCAGGGTCAAGTATTTTGCAATAATTTATGGCCTCTATTAGCTTTTCAATATCTTCTTTCATAGTGAATGGCTGTAAAACTTCATAAGAAAATAGTTGCCTCAATTTTTCATCTAGCTCTTTTTCTTTACCTAGCCATTTACTACCTTTTAAACTTTGTTCTAAACTAAGTTGACCTACCTTATCCTTATTGCCAAAAATTTGAACCTGATTATTACCTAATTCTATAATACCGGCTTTTTCATTTAACAGATAATTTTTTAAATATTCAATCAAACTTTCGTCAACCATATAATTTACAATTTCCCGTGGGGTATAAAAACTACCCGTTTGCTTTCGTGCGGTGGTCTGGGTTTCGGGGTTGTAACTTGCTAAAAGATTTTCAAAGACCTTTCCTAATAATTCGGGGTCAAGAGCAATTTCCTCTTCTATCGGTGTATTTTCAGCAACTGTAAATTTGTAGCTGTTCAATAGGTTTATAAGACCTTGTGCTTTGTAAGTTTTATTTCGTGTTCCATAAATTTCATTTAGATCAACTTCTTTCAGTTCTCCAAAAAACAAATAGTCAGGAACATGAGCTTGCTTATTTATATTGCGACTGAAACCGTCCACATACTGAACTGTGCCTGCTTCGTTTGGTTTGTCAAGACAATCAAACAAACCTCCATTAAGAAATGGAACATTTTTATATAGATCCATCACTTCCTTTTCTTTTATTAAAAATTTATCTGCATAACGGAATAAATTCTTTACACCATATTCGGTTTTGTTTTGCTGATAATTTCCTTCTTTCACAAAGCCTCTATCATTCATATTCTGATTTAGCGTTCCGAAAAATAAGTTTTGTAGGACAGCATTATAATAATTTTCTGATTTTTTATTCTTGGCAAAGTCATTTAGTATTTTATCCAGATACTCTTTACGGAACAAATTGTTCGGCACTAATTTTTTCTCTTTGATAAACCAAATAAAAATAACCCGAGTGATTAAGCGAATGAGATTAGTTGCATTACGTATGTCCTTTTTCTTTTCAATATCATCAGGAAATCGCACATTATCCATTGCCCAGAAATACCAGTTAGCCAACTCCTGAAAAAATTTTTTGTTGAGTATGCTTACATCAAGCACTTGCAACCAATGTGTGTGCAGTTGAGCGTAGGTAGTAACGCCAACAGGTTTCACAAGGTCTTGCAATATGCGTAGGTGTCCTGTGTGTGTGTTCTGCGGATGCGTATGAATATCACGAAGGATAATTACTTTTCCTGCTTTCTCTCCCTGCCTCCATGTTTGCAGATACTTGAAGCGTTCACTGATAGCAATGGAAATGATTGCCTCGTTTGAAATTTGATATTTCAGCACCAAAGCAACTGGCATCTTCTGACTGATGCGATTGAATGCTCTTGTGAGTTCTGAAATTTCTGTTCGTGTGGGGTGCTTGCCTAATTCCAAAGCGAAAAGCATTAAGCCCTCATACGATTTGTTGGCTTGCACTTGTGCTTGTTTGTATGAATAACTTTCGTCAAACAAACCTGTTGCTGTGAGAACAGTGTTGTCCAATGTGCCGATATAAAAAGTTTTTTCAATGGAATTGAAAATTTCCGTATTACGGAAATATTGTTTCAACAAATCACGAGCTGGAATTGCAGTGGTCGTGTTTGAATTGAGTTTGATATTCAACTGCCGAAACAAATCGGTTGCTGATTCAAAAAGATTGGCGGTGTTGAATAAAGATAAATTCATGTTTTACTTATTAGAAATAATGAACCAATTAATCAAATCAAAATTTTCACTCTTGAATTTATCTTCCAACTTTTTTTGTTCGGGTGAAATTTTTTGCGGTGTGGTATCGCCTGTAAACAAATTTTGAATTTCATTTATTGCTACTGGCGTAGTTTGATTCTTTACCCAAGCGCCAATTGATGCAGCAAGTTTTGCTAAAACTTTTTGGTCGCCTTTTTCAATGTTTTGTGGAACATAACGGTGTTCCATTTTATGATAGCGAAGCAATGAAAGAATTTCCTGATTGTTTTTTAAAACCATTGAGTCCGCTTTTTCTCCCTCTGAAATGGGTTGATGCAGCAAATGAATTTCATCATAAATATGTTCGGTGCTTTCATCGGGTTTTCTCGGATAGCCCAAAACAGCAACAATGCTGTCGGGAATTGTTTCCCACTTTTTATTTGTTCTGAATTTAAACCCTGTGAAAACTCCATTTGGCATCTGCTTAAAAAAATCTTCGTTTTGTTTGAAGAACTCAAACAACTCCTGACGGAATTGTTCCATTGACAAATCATTCAAGCCAAGTGTTTCATCATTGGTTTCAATGTCATCCCAAGTTATTTGCAACTGGTCAAGCATTTTTTGTGCTTGCTTTGGCAACAACGGATTTTCTTCCACCATCTTTTGAAATTCAGGAGTAATGTCTTGCAACTCTGTACCTACCACACTCATTAAAGCCATTCGTTCCTCTACTCGTTTTTTCAGTCGCAAATAATCTTCATAGTTTTTGCCTGGCCAAAAATTTATTCCTCTGATGGTATCATTCATTGAACCTATTCTGTCAATCCGTCCCATTCGTTGAATGAGGCGAACTGGATTCCAATGAATATCATAATTTACAACGGTGTCGCAATCCTGCAAGTTTTGACCTTCGCTTAAACAGTCGGTTGCAATTAAAACATCAATAGGATTTGAAATTTTCTTTTGCGTTTTCTTATCGTTGTCTTTAATCAGTTGTAACCATTTTTCAAAAGGCACTTTCCATTTGTCGCCTTCACGGAATTCCTCTGTAGTTAGATTGTTTTCGTAAAGTTCTGTCCAATCTTTTTCGTTGTAAAGTTTTGTGAATGGTGCAAAGCGTTCCAGAATTTCTTCAAACTTTTCGCCTGAATATCCATCATGCGTTTCACTCAATGCACCTGATACATACGCTAGGTTTTTAATTTTCCGTTTCTGCAATTCACGATACAGATATTGTGCTGTGTCTTTGAACACAGTGAAGATTAAAACCTTTTTATTCGATGATTTTGCTTGCTTGGTTTCTATGTGATAAATTAACTTGTTTAGTTTTTCATCTTCTGCTTTCCCGTTTGCAAAATCACTTTCAAACTTTGCCAAATTGCTTTGCAGTAATTCTAATTTTGTAATGTCGCCTTCCAAATGTTTTTTGAAAATGTCAATGTTGGTGATGGATGAAAGCGGAATAGGATTTTTCTTTCCTAAAGTAATTGGAGGTTCTTCTTGGCTATTGTTCTCCGATTCTGAAACGCTGTCTTCCAATTCTTCTTTCTCTTCCTCTGTCAGATTATCTTCAATGGAAGTGTCCACTTTCTTTTCAATAAACTCATTCACTTTTGCTAATGCGTTGGTGTGATGATTCAAAATATTTTCAACTGTGTTTTTGAAAGAAAACCAACTTGATTCAAGACGTTTCATCAATAGGATATACATCATCTTAACCAAAAACTTTTCCCTCTGTTTTGGATTATCCAAAACACTTTCCACTTTCAAATCTTTGATGTATTCAGAAGGTCTGTATGCAGTGAGGTTTACCCGAAGTGCATTTAAAATATCTTCAAAAGATTTAAGGTTTCCAAAGTTTACAGGGGTTATATATTCATTTACAGGTATATCTTTCTTTGGAAAATTCATTGCTCCAAATTCTCCTTCAATTAATTTTCTTGTCCGTGCAACAATTAAAGCATCTGTGAGGTCAAAGAATTTTTGGGGAAGTTTAGAAATGAAGTCAGATATCTTTTTAGTGTCCAATGCACTCCAGTCATTAAAATCTTTTTGTGCTGTTCTAAAAATACTTTCCAAACTACCAATCTCTAATCCTGATTTTTCAAAACCGCTATCACTTCCTTTAGTCATCAACTTGAATTGATTTCTGATGTCAATTAATTTGTTATTGATGGGAGTTGCTGAAAGGTGAAGCAATTTTACTTCACGGCTTGTTTTTTCAGGCAACAGTACATTGTCAACTAAAAATTTGTATCGTGAAGATTTGTCGTTACGCAAATTGTGGCTTTCATCAATTACAAATAATAGTTTTTGCTTACGTTGCAATTTTGAAAGCGGAAAATCCGGATAGTTTGAAGTTAGTCTTTCGTCTTGCAGGTCGGTGTGGTTTCTTACATAGTATTCAATTTCATCTTTCTCAAACCTTGAACCTTTCCCGCTTTGGTATTGCTCCCAATTGTTCCGTAATTTTTTTGGACAAAAAAGAAAAACAGTATATCCCTTGTTTTCAAAATATTTCATCACTGCTAATGCAGTCCAAGTTTTTCCTAATCCAACTGCATCCGCTAAAATTGCTCCGTTGTATTTCTGCAACATCTTGATTAAACTCAACGAACCTTTTTGTTGATAAGAGAAAAGCGTTTGGTAAATTTCGGTAACTTCCAAGTGTGCAATTTCTCTTTTGAACTCTGCATCACTTGTAAGGGAAAGCAAATCTTCTTTGAATAATTCATACAGGACTTTGTAGTAAAGATCTTTCGGTGTGTATTCTTTGAACAAGTTTTTGATTAGTTCAATGATGTAATCTTTTACCTCAACCTTTGTCCTGTCGGCTAATTCAATTTTCTCCGATGCTACTTTTTCCCATTGGTGTTTAAACCAGTTTTTAAATTCTTTGAAGTCGCCTTCGTAATCATGTTTGGCTGTGTTTAACTCGACGTTGCTGCTGTCCTTTATGCCAAGTCCTGCATCAGTAAGGTTTGAACTACCAATTATATAAAAGTTTTTTCGTGGGTCTTTGTCGGTGTAGATATAAGTTTTTGCATGGCAAAAATTCTTCTGAATATTTTTTACTTCAACATGCTCTTGCTCTAAAAAAGCCACTGCTTTTTTAGCTGATAAGCTAAGAGAAAGAGTGTTGTCAATTCCAGCATTGCCATTAAGCAAGTCAATAATCTTATTCACTTGAGAATTGTCTTTCATTAGGTTACCCAAAATCATTTTAAATTTCTCTACATTGTTCAAGTCATCATACATTAATGCCAAAGCATTAACTGAAAAATATCCTGTTACAAGGTCAAGTTCACCTTGCTTTGTGTAGTTTTTGATGAAATCAAAAACTTTATAAAAGTCATTATCGTCTGTTTTTGTTTTGTTATCTAGTAGCATTGGGCTTAATCAAGTCTTTTAAACCAAATAACTGTTGAAACCCTTACGGACATTAGATATTTGGGTACCTCATTACAATTTCAAATATAGATAAATCTTCTACATTAGGCTAAAAGAAAACAAAATGTTATTATTATATGGTTCTAGGAGGGTTTAGAATACGTAAGGGCATATTAAGGGATTTAAAGCTACCTAGGCAGCAGCAAGCGAAGTGGTAAACTTCTGTAAGCTATTTGATGAATAACGCTTTGTTAGTTCGAAGACAAAATATTTTGCATGGTAGAGTGTGATACTCATTTTTTCTTAATGTTTATTGCCATTGGTATTTACATCCAAACTATATTTTTTATTAAAGTCGTTTTTCAATAAGGTCAAGTGTTGTTTGCAAATATCTTTTAAATTCTGCAAGGTCAATATCCTCAACTGGGATTTCATTTCGTGTTTCCAAAATATCACCATCACCGTGATGGCTGTCCCATGATATTTCATTCAGTTCCTTTAAATCATCTATAACCTTTGCACTGTCTCCATCACGAAATTCAATAGCACCTTCACTTTGGAGTTGTTCAATTCTATCAACTAAAGTACCGAAGGTGATTGATAAATTACCTCCTAAGTGATTGTAGTAATAAAATATCATATAGTTTTCTAATGCAATTCTTATTTCTCTCCGGCACTCTCTTTTCCCTGCATCAGTTCCTGTCGCAATAAAATCTTTTATTTTATTAAGGCAAACAAAGTAGTCATTCTGAAGTATTTTATCTATTTCAAAAAACTGAATTTTAGAAGTGGATGCTATCTCATCATATACAATTTCCAACCCTTTCTTTTCAACTGTGCGCACCATTCTATGCAGATCAAATAAAAATTTACTGTCGTGACTAAGCACTACAAGTTGCTTTGCATCCCTTGCTAACCTTGCAAGTAATTTTACTGTTGTCCTTCTTCTTCCATTATCAAAACTTGATAGTGGGTCGTCAAAAATTATTACCTTCTGATTTTTGATATTCTCTACATCTAATTTTGCTAAAAAAAAAGCAAGCGCAATTGTGGTTTTATCTCCTTCGCTTAAAACATCTTTTGCACTGCGAGGTTGATTTTGCTCTGTGGAAATAGCAAACCCATCAATGGTAAGAGTATATTCAGCACGATTGACTGTATTTTGTCCTTGCGGTTGAACTACATTGCTGTTTGCTATTCTGAAAGGTGTGTGAAATTCGGTGTCTAAATAATAATTGATTCTTGTTTGATAGTTGTTTAAAAAAGCGTTTGAAGATAATCGTGCCGTTTGCATCATTGTTGTATAGGCACTACTTAAATTGGTGTGATTTTGTTTTTCACTTCTTAGTTGAGAACATAGGTTATCAATAGCCGGAAGGCATCTACTTTGAATTCTTCTCAGAGATTGAAGATTAGATTCTGCGGTTGCAACAGTTTGAATGGTTGCTCTGAAAGCTGTGATTGCTCCATTGTAGGCAGTAACCGATCCGTTATAGGTCGTAATGTTTTGATTAATGCTTGCAATAGAACTTTGAAAAGTAGTTGCCGATATAGTTGCAACACCAACAGAAGGGTTTTGAAGTTTTGAATTTACAATTGCTAAAAGTGCTTGCATTTCTGCACGGAAAACATGTTCATCAGCAATGATATTAAAAACTGGCGCTTGCGCTGTTGCTGGTAAATGCGCTGACCAAGTTGCTGTTCTTTCTATATTGGCTTGATGTGAATTATTCAAGTTCAAGATAAATGTATCCAGGTTTATATTTTGCAAGGCGTCCCTGTAAGTTGTTAAGTGTTGAACATAAGAATTGAACTCCTCATTGAAATGTAAAGTGTAAGCATTGATAATATCTAAGGTTGAACTAACTGGCTGCTTGCAAAACGGACAATGCAATTCAACTTGCTGTGGATTTTCGGCTGCTGCTGTTTTTGCTAAAAGAAAATCATTGCCTTTATTTATCCAGTATTCAGGTTCTTCAATATCGTTGTCTTGTAAATCTTGCCTGTGCAAGTCATACAAGGTTTGCAATGCTTGATTTTGAATTGTCTGACTATTTCTTGCCAAGTCAGTTATCAATAAGGTAAAATCAATATTTGCACTGAATGCCTGAATGTTTGAAAGTTGTGGAAGGGTTTGAAGAGTTGCCTGACTTTGGGCACTGAGTAATGCTCCTTCCCCATCAGAAATTTGTTGGGTAATATTGATTTCTGTTGTAGGATCGATTTGTAAAAAGTTTGGAAGATTTTGCTCTGTCAATCCATTACCTACTTGTTGAATAATTTCCTCTGTGATTGACGCTTGAAAAGAAACTGAAACAGCTTTAGCTTCTTTGTTAGTGTCGATCTGTTCTTGCAATATGACTGCCTGTTGACCTAATACAAAATTGTATAGTTCTTCCTTATGTTCCTTTGAAAATTCAAAACCTGAATACACATTTTCATTCACGAAGTGAATGTCAAAGATTTCAATATCAGGAAATGGATTTGACCAACCATTAGTACCTAAGTTGTGTGAAGTGTCGGTAGTAGGTGGGACACGCTGAATTATCTGTGCTGCAACTTCTCCTGTGCTGTTGGTTGATTGCCGATTACGAACTAACTCAGGTTTTAACGAAGCAAGTGAACGAATGACACAAGCCAGTGTTGTTTTACCAATTCCATTTTTTGCATAAATCATAGTGAGTTTCTTAAACGCTACATCACCCGACGCAATGTAGTTGCGGAATTTGCCCACAGAAATCAACCTTTGAATTTTATGAATCATACTTTCCTATTCTTGCGTTGATGTTTAAATTTTGATTCAATTGTCTTCATTGCTTGTAATGCAAGGTTCTGGTCTTGCATTTCAAAAGCTATTTTGTCACTCAGATATGCAATATAAATTTCATTGCACTCCCTTTTGTAAAATTTTGCCAATGCGCTTACTTGTTGTTTCGTTGGCATCCGTTCATCTCTTACAATCTTACTTAACAAAGTAGGGTTAATTGAAATGGATAATGCAACTTCTCGAAGAAGCAATTCTTTTTTCTCTCTTAGTTCACAAAGAGTTTCATTTATAGTTTTCAAACTGCTACAATTTGACCTGACATAATTTGTCAAATTTATTGAAAGAAAATGGAAGTAAATCAATGCAAAGAAATCAGGGTAAGTTGGGTAAGATTATAGGTATGAAGTCCGCAAAATATTTTTATCAAAAAATATTGTAATCCTTTTCTGCAATTAAGTGTAGAATGAAACGATAATCGGGCTGCAATGTAAAATATTTGAACTATGTCGTAGTTAACCTACCTATCTTACCATGAATACTAATGTGGATATATCAGAATGGCAAGTCTTGCTCATTTTCAGACTTTGGAGTCGTATCCGTTGATTCTCTTTCGATAGATCTTCTTTCCACTTCATTAAAATCTAAAATGTGAATGGCATAAACATATCTGCTCCCTCTTTTTGTTCTTTCATAACCGTGCTTATTAAGTGCCTTGCCCAGTAAAAGGATTGTAGAGTTTGTTACATTCAGCTTTACCATGTTGCTGATTTTTGTTGCGATTTCAGAAGTAGTGAGGTATTGTATGCTATTATTGTCTTTGGGTTTTTCACACCATGTTAAAAGTAATTCCTCTTCAGCCGTTTTCATTTGGTATTGCTCGTTGTTGTTTGTTATGGTTTTTATTTCTTCTTTATCAAACCAAAACTTATAGCCGTTATTGTAAAGATGAAATGCCTGTGTAAAAACTTTATCCATTTCAATGAGGTGTGTGTAATCAATTTCCAAAACTTCAAAACAAAGAAATCTACGACTGCCGGTTGTATCGTTTAGAAATTGCGCATTGTTTACACTACCTGCAAAACTTGCACGGCGGATTTTGTTTTCGTTATTGTGACCATAAGCAACTCGCATGCGGATGTGCTGTTTGGTAATTATTTCTTTGAGTGAACCAATTTCAGAGCGGTTGAGATTTTCTAATTCATCAAGGTTGATTAGAAAACATTCTGAGAGATGAATGAGGGTATCTTTGTTGTTCGGGTTAATTGTGCCTGAGAAAACATAATCCTTCAATTCAGGTGGAACAAGGTTGAGAATCCATGTTGTTTTTCCGATTCCTTGTTTGCCTGAAAAAACAATTACGCAATGATTAAATGTTGTTTCATCAACGGCAGTGCCTACCATTGCAACAAGCCATTTGTGAAAGCAATATTCCCAAAGTTCCTGATGGGTACATGCAACAGTTCTTGCCAATGCAGTGATGTGGTCTGTTTTTTCATCCCACTTGTCAAGTGAAGTGAAGTATGAATTGAAAGGGTTGTAAACTTTGCAGAAATCGGATTGCAAAATTGTGCGAAGGTTTGTGATGTTACATTTGATTCTTGCTTTCTGCAACTCTCGGAGAAAAGAGTTTTCCCGATAGTCGGTTATATGCTGAAAAAAATTTGAAACGTGTTCTTTGTATTCTAATTTGTTCAAGACGATGTTGAAACGGAACTCATATTTTTCAGAAAGAAAATCTTCAATCCTATCAATGTTTGGTGGTGAGGCTTTCTTTTCTCCTCTTTCATCTGTTGCGTTTTCTGATTTGTTGATGTATGCGCTCTTAATTGTTTGCTCAATTTCCTGAGAAGATAAATCAAAGCGTGAACAGCCGTAGTAGATTGTTTGTTCTTGTGACAAACCTCTACGATTGCAATTGTGTGCAAGCAAATGAATGTAGTTGTTGCGGTTACCTTCGTTATAAGATTGTTTTTTGTTGGTGAAACGAATAATGTGTTCAAACAAAGCTTCAGGATGTTGGATTTGCTTAGTTGCTTCCATGATTTATTTATTTTCTATTTTAAAAATTTTCGATTGTTCGTTGTGATAAGTTTCAGGGTCATAACTGCAAAGACATAAGCGGGGAATATCCTTTCCGCTTTCATCTATAAAAACATTCAACAGGTTTTCATAGTAGAGCAACAAAGCACCAAAGGTGTCTTTGTGTGTGTCGGGAGTTGCATTTGTCCTTACAATTATTTTTAAGCCCTCAGCACCCGGACTAATGAAACAGGCATAGGTGTGGGCACACTGTATGGCGTTTTCTTTCGCTTGCTGAAGCAGAACTTGAGGTAAGTCGTCAACATCTAAAATAATATTGCCATTGTAAATATTGAGAAACTCACGCTTCCTGCGATTTGTGAAAGTTCCTGAAGGAGTGAATGAGAGTAATGATTTTTTTTTCTCGTCATACTCTTTCGTTTTTCCTAACTTAAGTAATTGCCTCAAGGCAATAACTTCTTCCATATGCAAACCGTTTTTGATTTCCTGAATGATGTCGGAAGTATTTCGGTCGCCTGCATAAGTTTTTATTTTTTTGAATATACTTACTTGCATTTTCTAAACTAATTTGAAAATGTTTCCACTGTTGAATTGAGGAACATTTATTTCTTAAAAGATTTGTTGAAATGATTTTTGAGCAAGTCCTCTATATCGGAAAGGCGGTAATAAATTTTGTTACCTACTTGCGAAAAAGAAATTAGCCCGCTGTCACGATAGTGTTGAGCAGTGCGCTTGGATATTTTAAGAAGTTGCATGAGTTCCTGATTATCAAGCCACTTTTCTTTTGGTTCTTTATTTCGTTCCTCTAATGTGCCTTGAATTTCATCGAGTTTCTTAACAATATGCTCGAATGCTTCTGATTCAATAGTTATTACATTCATTGGATTTCTGTTTTGCTTTTTTGTGAATTATTGGAAGCAAAACTCAGCAGCAGAGTGAGAGCAAACAATAGACTCTATTGGTAGGTCTATCGATTTAATCTTAGAACAAGCGTAAACATTGGTTATTTTATTTTACCCTGATGGACATAGTTTTTATATGCGTTCATTAAGGTTGTTAAAAAAGGTGCAGTTTCCCTCTTTCGATTTCCGGCGGCACTAATTTTCTTATTTGCATCTTTAATAGATAGCCCAAAAAGCTTCTCGAAAATTTTAATAATTTCTGACCTAACAGTATCTCCTTTTAAATTTGTGATCATTTTAGCTTCACTTAACGCTACAATCAATTCCAGCAAATCAACATCATTACCCTTCCAAATCAAATTGTTTACAGATTCTGCATTTTTCGATTTATTTAAAATAGTCTGCAAACAATTAGAAATTTCAGTACTAAACGCTGCTCGTTTTTTATCTAATATATCCCTATTAGTTTCAACTAATTTTTCAAGATCGAACAGCCATTGTTTTTTATCTGAAACTAGTTTCAATTGATATTCAATAAATTCAGGGAGCTGGCTTATAGTTATTTCAGAAAATTTCTGAATCAGTGCTTTACAATATGTCAAATCAGAAAACTTGCCACGATATGTAAAATCAATTGTATTTACTTGCTTCCCTATTAAATCAAATTCACTATACTCGTCAGCCAAGTAATTTTTAATTGGGTGTTCCTTAAAGGAATGCGAAATAATTCGTGCAGGATAATTGGAAATGCTCATAATTTTATAATCAAGTTATTTCATTTTGGTGAATTAGTAATATATGTATTCTATCGTTAAACCACATTCAAAACAAAGTGAAACCAAATTAATCTAGATTAATTGATTTTTATGCATTTAGATGCGCTGATTACAGTCAATATAAATTGATTTCATATTAATTCAGAATTTAATTTTGTAAACATGAAGATAATTGAAAAAATAGATCCTTTTACAAATGAAACCTTTTTGGCCACCAGATCGAACCAAGTATTTGCAAACGATCAAAATAGAATTAAATTCAATAATCTTAAAGCAAAAGAATTTAGAAATAAGCGATCATTTGTAGATAAACCACTTCATACCAACATTAGAATATTGAATGAATTAATGGGTGGCAAAACAGAAGTAGAATTACATAAACAATTTCTATTAGGTAAAGGCTATTCTTTTGAAGTTTTCACTCATTATATTGAAATCAATAAGAAACAATACCATGCCCTCTATGAGTACGCAATAATTCCACTTGCTAATGAGCAAATAAAAATTGTAAAGAAATGATTGATATTACCACCTTAACGGAAGCCATCAATTTTGAGCCAAAGATCTCCTTACATACTTCATATCCGAAGAAAAAAGTTTATTACTTTTTAGTAATCCTCATTGCTATAATAATCTTTGCCTGTGCACTATATTATTATTTACAACCTGAGTTAAATAAAAAAGATCAAAAATAGATTTGATGAAAATTTAGTCTTTGATTTCTTTAATTAAAATGTAATATCTTTTGCAGATTTTTATAATAAAAATGACAAATCCATTTGAAATTTTAGAGACAAGATTAATAGACATTGAAAATCAATTATCAGAAATAAAAAATTTAATTCTAAAGCGAACTGAGCAACAGGAATCAGAGGAACTACTAACGGTTCAACAAGCCGCCGATTTGCTAAATCTTGCCAAACAAACAATATATGGTCATGTTCACCGGTGTGAGATTCCTGTGTCAAAAAAAGGTAAACGGTTATATTTTTCTAAGACGGAATTATTGGATTGGGTGAGGCAGGGAAAAAAACGAACATTAAATGAAATTGAATTTATCGCTAGAAATAGGATTAATAAAAATATATAGCTTTATTTTAAATTTCGATAAGAAGATAGTTACCAGAAAAAAAATAATTTATGGACGAAAATAAAAATAATGAAGTTGATTTAGCATTACATGAAGCTGGACATTTGGTATTTGGTTTATGTGATATTTATGGAAAAATAGAATCCCTATTTCCAACAAAAATTTGGATCAATAAATTTGAAGAGGCGGGCAAGGTATGTAATTTTACATGGTTTCCAAACGGTTATTATAATAATCAAGATGTACCACTTTTAAAATATAAAAAGGAAGCTTGCAAAACTATTGGAGGAAGAATAGCAGAAACATTCTTAAATAATCGAAATCTTCCAAATTTTAGTAATAGAAAGGACGAAGATGAAGATTCAATAAGTGATATTGTTAAGTTCAATCAATTGATTGTTAAAATAGTAAAGTTGGAAACCGGAATTTCAGTTAATGAAGATAATAAAGAATTAAGAATAAAATATGAACAAGAAATATGGGGAGACTGTATTGATTATTTAAAAATTAATAAGAATGTACAAGATGCAATAAAACATGTTGCAAATGAGCTTCAAATGAATAATTTCATCGAAGGTGAAAATTTAAAAACTTTAATTATAGATGTAAATAAATTATTGGACAATTAATCATTATAATTCATAATATTTTTCAAATCAGAATTCAATTTGCCTTTAAGTTTTACATACAGATTAATTGAATTTAAAAGAGAATAAAAAACCCATTCTAATTGTTCGGGGTACTCAATTGTTTTAGTATGTGCTTTATTATGTCTTATATCAAAGTCATTGACAATTTGAAAGAAAGTATTAACATCTTTCTTAATGAGATATTTTTCTAAATCAGTTCTTAAAGGCTCCAATAAATGAATTAACGTTTCACATGCAGATCTCATTTTTTCAATACTTTCAGGAGTTGAAAAAAATAATTCCCTTGCAGTTTCAATTTTGGAATCAAGATTCACAATTCCTGTTGCAATTTTCTGATGATTCAAATCAATCATCAAAATCTGTGGATTCTTTTCCAATATTTTATTAACGCCTTTGTCAGTCAATAATAAATTTTCAAATATCACTTCATTAGGGGTCGGTTCAAAAGTGGTAAATTCGATTTGATGTCTTTCTTTCAATCGATTTAAAATTATGATTAATTCATTTCCATCTTCTGAATAAGCAATTGTGTAATCATATTTTGAATTGAAACTAATTGGCTTAAAGGCTTTACCACCATTGTCATAAATATATTTTAACAGATGTAAAGCTTTTTCTTCAAATTCTTTTGGTATTATATAATCATTGATACCATTCCTAATAAAATCATCATTTATTATTGGTGGCTCATCATTAGGATTTGTATTCCTACAAATTCCTGCAAGAACATGGTCTCGTCGATTTTCATTAAGCATTCTCTGTAAGAATATTCTGCCAATTCTGACTTTTCCAACTGCTCTGTGATTATATTCGACGAGAAATCCCTTACCTTGATCTAAATAATGTTTTTGATGAAGAGGTAATCCGGTTAGTACACAATTTTCTATATACACAATAAGAATTATTGAAAGTTTCAATTAAAAATTTCCATCGCCTTATCTAACTCTTCATTTACAATTTTTGCATAAATCTGAGTTGTTTTCATATTTGTATGCCCCAATATTTTTGAAGCATTTTCAAAACGCATCCCTTTTCGAATTGCTGATGTTGCAAAGGTATGGCGGGAAGTATGAAAATGAAGTCGCTTAGTTATTTTCGTTGCTTCAGCAATGATTTTCAAATTTTTATTTACATATGCAGTGGAAGAAGAAATTGCACGATGCAAATTTTTTGGATCAGAATAATTTACATCATTTTTTAATATTGGAAAAATAAAATCTTCTGGCTTCCCTTTTTTTTGTTTATACTTTTCAAGTATTGTTAGCCCAACTCTTGGAACCTTTATAGAAATAATCTCACCTGTTTTTTGAGCCTGTTTATAAATTCGCTCTCCATCAAAATTTTTCCATTTCAATTGAATAATATCTGATATTCTGATTCCTCCGGTATAGGCGGCAAATACATACATATCTCTATGAATATCCATTTTTGTTCTGGTAACTAAATCCAATTCTTCAATAAGTTTCAATTCCTTTTCTGTAAGATATTCAATATTTGTTTTCTCAGTTTTTAACTTAAATCGATGAAAAGGATTCTTTTCAAAAGGAAGTAAATCTTCATTGATTGCTTCGTTAATAATTCGTCGAATTACTTTAAAATTTGCGTGAATAGTATTTGTTGAATTTTTGAAATGATTCCTCATATACGTTTCATAGCTTTTAAGCCAAGTAACCGTTAAATCATCAAAAAGCAAATCATTGTTTCCAACAAATTGCTTCACTTTTTCAATAACTCCTTTAATTTTATTAAAAGTGCCTACACTCACTTTCTCCTCTTGACTTAGATAAAAGCGATCAAGATATTTTAAAAAACTAGGAGAGACTGCACCCACAACTGCTTTTTTCATTTCCTTAACATTAATGCCCTTGCTTTTGCTTTCTAGGTCAAGTGTATGACGTTGGACTTCTGAAAGTTTTTCGGCAAGGTAATTATTCAACCGATTTGAATTTGGGTGGGATTTTTTGACTACACTTTTATTCGAATCCCAATCTTCTGGCCTTATATAATAGCCTAAGGAAATATAAGAAGATTTTCGATTTTTTATTATTCTTAAGTAGATAGGGGCTTCACCTATTTTGTTTGTCTTCCTATCATTGACAAATACTTTAAATGTGGGCATATACAATTTAATTTAATACACGAAGTTAGGAAAACTGGTTAAACATAGGTAAAACAAATCTCGCTTTTGATAAAATCTAAATGCATCAGTAAAATTTATTTTTTTTATATCTAATTGATATTCAATAATTATAGAAGAAAACAAGTGCAATCAGATACATAAATGCGAGTCCCAGCGGGATCACACCAATCAATTCAAATTCCTTGCAAATCAATAGTTTGCAAGGGATTTTTCTTACTGGGCTATTCATTTAAAATCTTGCAAAAAAATTTATTTTGAATTATTAAAATAAATATAAAATCCTTGTACATTTATAATCCAATTAGTTGAGTTATAGAGCAAACTTCTATAGTTAAAAAAAGTATTTAATAATCATTAATAAAAGAATATCATATGCCTGAAATTAATTGCAACGAGGTACTCCAAAAAAACAAAATTGAGTACAGCTCAAAATCAGAACTAGCTGAAAGAATCTATCAGCAAATCGAAACCTTTAAAAACAAAGGGAAAGAATTTACAGATAATTCTGAATTCAATATTATTTTACCAAGTGAGGCTGGGCCAATTCCTCTAGGTTTTAAAAACGATATGAATTACACTAAAACTGATATCGAAAACATATTAAATATCTATGAGGGAAACACAAACAAATCTTTTAGCCAATACAGCTATGTTGAATTTCTTTCTGATAAAGCTATTGACGCCTGGAAATATTGTGTCAGCACAAATTATAAAAATAAAATTGCCATAACCAGCAGAATAATAAATAATGATATTTTAATCACAGTGATTAGTCCTCCCGTGTACAAAGATTTACAGATAACTAAATTATTTGCAACGAATGCAGACGGTATCCTTGAGGAAGTCCAATTAAATTCAAAAGAAAAAAAAATTACTTCAAACCAAACATGGTCTAAAGAATTTTCTTGGAATGGTGAATTTGATTTCTTTTTTCAAATGCTTACAGACATTTATCCAGAAACTGAATTAATTGCTTTTTATTCTAAAAAAGGTGTTGATAATAAGAATGGTGAGAAGGAGTATATTGATAAAGTAAAAGTGCCTAGGGATACAATTTCAATCGGACTTCACGAATCAACCTCAATGCGATTTGGACCATTCAAACCTGGGACAGACATAAATGTATCAGGCAAGTTTGATATTAAAGATGATGCTTGTAATCTCAATTTAGGAGATTCTTTTTCATTTAGGACTATTATTGGCCTTAAAGCGAAAGGTGAAACAATTTTTTCTTCTGATATATCTCATTTTTATACTTACGTAAACGCTGGATATACAAAAGTGCCAGGTGAAAAATTACTTAATCTTTCAGCGGAAGTACCTCAAAGTGGTTATGTAGATTTAATATTTACAAATAATGAGTCCACATGTCAAGGATTAACTATTCCTTTAACACTTGACTTGATTGATATTTCGATTATAAAAGAGTCCTTAAAAGAATAAGGCCTGAACTAAAAAGTTTTCAATTATTTTCTAAGAAATAAAATTTTTAAAAAGTTGATTATTTAAATAATAAAATATATAAAACCATGAAAACTTCAAAAGTATTTTTTATCTCTTTTTTATGCGCCTTATCTGCCTTTCTTATTTCATATGCTTATTACCTATACCTTGAGAAAAAAAATAAAAATGCAACCCCAAACTTCGACTTATCTACATCTTGGTTTGTTCTTCCTACAGACGTAGATATTGATCCCGGATCATTCATAGCAATATCAAAGGATGGCACCCATACAATCAAAGACATATTTAATAGTAAACAATTACAGAATCTTTCCTTTAATATTTCAGGATTTAATCTCATAGAAGGCAATAATATAAGTTTTCCAAAAGAGTACACTTTAAATGAACGTGATATTTTTTCAGATAATTGGTTAAACTCTAAAGATTCATCTAAAATGTTAGATAAGGTTGATACTTTGCAAGTAAAAAATGAAATTCGCTCAATAAAAAAGGCGAGTGTAATTATTGACGAAGCTAAAATTAGATATGTCCAAGGAGATGTATTAGGCATTTTTGATAAGTTAACTTACCAAGGACAGTTAGACTTAAAAAATTGGATAAATAATCATACAAAAGAAAATGATGACATTTTTTTTGTACCAATAACCCTAATGGTCGTAAATGGCGATTTATCAATACAAACAGAGAATAAATTTGACGAATCGCTAACTGCTAAGATTAAATCCTTTTATCATTTAACAATAACGGAGAGAATTGATGATCATCAAGTCGTATTTAAAAATTATTCTCCAAAAAATAAAAATGTTGGAATCATGATTAGGCAATTTGACGCTGACACATTGTTACCAAAATCGAATGTAATATTAAAAGAGGTTGTCAAGGACAATTCCGATACATTTAATGAAAATGTGAATTATATTTTACCGCCTATTGCAATCTCTAAAGAAATTACGAATCAATTTGATTCTTTAGTAATCACCGTTAAAGGACATTTAGATATTGTAAAATGGGGTTCTGATCAATTGAGTTTTAGTTATGCTATATTTATGTCGATAAACGGTATACCTTACAATCCTGCTCCTAATGGTTATATGCTATTTGATAAAGACAATGTCAAGAATATACCGTTTTATTGTACTCAAAAAATTCCTACCCTCAAAAACAATAATATACAGATTGGATTATTAGGGGATGCCCCCAAAGGACAAAAAGATCAACCATCATGGCAATTTCAACCTGGAATAGAAGTCACTGTTATTTCTGAGTAAACTAAAAATTTAATACATTTTCAAAGTTAGAATTATGGAAAAACCATTTACAACTTTGCAACAGTGCTTTTTTCATTTTTCGATTGCATAAATTCAGAATTAATTAAAAATATTTAAATAATTAAAGGATATTAATCTCAATAAATTAATATCCCAGCGGGATCACAGAGAAAAAAATCCGCCGCCATTTTTTGGTGGCGTTTTTTTTATATAAAAATTTGTTGGATGAGAGGCTTGTCCTGACATTTTTTATTAGTAAGGCACAGAGTGAGTACGCAGCAATTCTGGGATGGATAAGTTTTTAAATTTTAAAATGGAACATCATCGGTAGATTCCGGAAAGAGAGGATGGACACCATGATCTTCTGCATATTCCAAGACCCTTTCAGCTTCACTTGCATCAACATACTCAAACTGACTATTCTTTCTTAATTCATTCCAAATTTTGTGTTGACTAATTGCTTTAGATTCGAATGGTTCAGATGATAATACAAACGCTTTAGCTTTAACTTTTTGTTCAGCATATGCTATATAAAGGAATGCCAATTGTGCTAGATCATTTTTGATTTGAGAAACTTCCCGATTTAAATTAACTGATTTTACATATACAGGATCTTCATTTTTTCCTACCATGTCAATCTTTACTGGTGCAATTAATCCTTTAATATCGTCAGAGGAAAGCTGCTTTTCAATATTATAATATCGTTTTAATCTTACTATATTTTCCCTTTTAAACACTTCAATAATATTATCATATTTTATTTTTTTGGACTCCGCTATATCATCAACATATTTTTTGAATAGTAAAATAAAGGTTTCATTATTTGCATCCACATCTATTTTTTTGGGACTGGAAAAAGTAAGCAGGTTAGTATTATATCTGCTCAAATAATTCAAATATTCTACCGATATTATTTCTTTATTCTTTTTACCGAAATTGGTTAATTCAAATTCCTTTTCCTTTGACTTTTGATTTATTACAGAAGACTCAATATTTCCTATTGCATCATTTAATAATTTGTAAGCACCAACAGATAATAAGCTTTTCGCAACAGAGAGTTTATGCTTTGAGTATTTAAAAAATACCTGATTATCATCAAACAAAGCAAAGCCTATCGAAATTCTTTCTTGAATTTCGGGTCTGATTTGTACTGTTAATATTGTGTAATGAGTTGTCATTGTTTGTCCTTATTCTAATAACTGAATATACTCCCTAAATGTTTGAATGCATGTCTCAAACCATTTTTCTGAAAACAGATATGTATTTATTTCCTCATAATATTTTTCCTTTGGAATAAGCCATTCATCAGGTATTTCTTGAATTAAATCTTCTAAATTGGCTTTACAACTCTCAGAACAAAAGTACCACCTATCTATCAATGCGGCAAGAAAACCCTCATTTCGAAGCTCAGATGCCTTGTAAAGCTTAGATAAGATGGAACTCGAAAGAATACTATCAATTTCTGTTATTGGATAATTCTGAAGATGGTGGTTTACTGTGTGAAAGCAATCACCATGATCAATAGGAACAAAGTGTTGCCCATCATTTTCATTAACAATAAGCATATTATAATTATTAATGTTTCGATCATCATTACTTATCCAGATATCAAAAAATGCTATTGTTAAAAATTCTGTTTTATCTGCAAATTTCCGACTTTGAGCAGCACTAATTTCATTGTAGTACTCAGAAACTTCCGCTGCATCTTTTAGGCGCATTGACCCAAAACAAGGTTGGTCAATTTTAATTATTCCAATGCCAGTTTCTGCATTTAAGTGTCTGTTTTGAATTTGAATTAAATTAAAGGGTGGTATATACAAATCCCACAATTTCAAAAATGAAGCAGCTAGATATTCTGTAGCCAATTTATATGCAATTGTTTTAGTTCTGTTATACTTGCATATGTAATAATTAAAATCTGAACAATGGACAAGCAATGGTCTTGTACCTGTCTCAAGTACATGATGTCGTTCAATTAATTCTATACTAGACAGTCGGATCAAAGAAGTCTATTTGTGATAAAAAATTTAAACTTAATAAATAAAAAAAATTGTAACCCTTTATCACTATTAAAAACAGTAACCTGAGATTTATCCTACTATCTCAATTATTTCACACTGCAAATTAATTTTAATGTGTCTCATTTTTTCAAACGCTCAATTTTTTTTATTTATTATGCTATCTTATATCATTCTTCGTAGTAATAGGAGTAATCAATACCCTTCATAAAAATTTCCCTGTCGTTTATTTTATTAGTAAGTGCAGTTGCTATTAGTTGCGCCAATACACTGCTGTCAACAGTGCTTATTATCATGGCATTCATGTAATTTTCTTTACTGATTTTACTCCAGTCGACACATTTTTTGAGTTCTTTTTTCAACATTAAATCCAGCCATATTCTCGTGCTTCTGCCGTTGCCTTCCATAAAAGGATGTGCCTTGTTCATTTCAGCATATTTGAATATTATGTCATCAAGGTTTGTTTGCCGCATGGCATCTATTTGCAACAAAGTAGTTTTTAAATGTTGTGCATATACAAATTGATACCCTCCTTTCGAAATGTTTTTTTCCCTGATTTGCCCTGCAAAATCATACAAGCCACCAAACAGGTAAGCATGTATTTGTTGTAGCCCTTTTGCTGTCCCTACTTCAAATTCATTTATCAAATTGCTTTCGAAAAGGGTGTATGCTTTCTTTTTACTTTGTCCGTCAATACTGGTATCGCTATAGAGAAACCAGTCTAAAAACTTCATTGCCCTGTTGTTAGGAAAATTTTTGGCAAGTGCCGATACACCATTGCTATCAAGCATATCCGCCAAACGCAATTTGCCATCTGGAGCTATAAATTTGAACTGGGTAGTAACACTAACCACTTCACTATTTTCTTTCTTTAATTTAGCTTTCAGGTATTTCCAATAATTGCGGACTTTATTATAATCGCTTTCATCATTTAGAACACCCACAATATCCAATACCGAAAACCACCACTTGCCTTGCTTGTCATCCCAAAGAGCCCGCACTTCACGGTCATTAAAAAAGCGGATGGATATTTTCATTTGTGATTTCATTAATCTTTTCTCGTTCGGTCTTCAGATAATTTATAGGTATTTAGTATCCGAGGGCTAAGCTATAAACTACTTCCCTATTAATAGTTTCCTTTGATAACCGACATTGGCCCCCATCATATTTTTAATAATAATCTTTGTTCTAGTATATCTTTTGTTCTACCATAGATAACTCTTTCTTTACAATCCAAAGCACTCATCAAATTTGCAAGATGGTCTATCATTTTCATAAAACTCGTCAAGAAAATTATAGTATCTCACTCTAATGAAAAGAATTCATTTTTCAGTATTTTTTAATACAAGCAACTTACATTTGTACTTCTGCAAATTTTGTAAAATTTTCTACTATGATCTTACAAGAAATAATCTCCCACTTAGAATCCATTGCTCCGAAATCATTGCAAGAGTCGTATGATAATTCCGGATTATTGGTGGGTGATAGCAATATGGAAATAACATCTGCAGTAATTGCATTGGATGTTACTGAAGCAGTGGTTAACGCAGCAATTAAAAACAACAGCAATTTAATTATTGCGCATCATCCAATCATTTTTGGTGGAATAAAAAAACTTACAGGTAGCAATTATGTAGAGCGGATTTTAATTCAAGCAATAAAAAATAATATTGCCATTTATGCTATCCATACAAATCTGGATAATATTAAAAACGGAGTTAATTCGGCTTTTGCATCTATATAGTAATGACTACGCATACATCACTATTTTTTTTTAGAATCATGCAATTGTCCGCTGCATAAAAAACTGTTTAATATAATTTCAAAAGGTTAGTATTTCCAATGCTATCTTTTATCATTCTTCGTAATAATAGGAGTAATCAATCCCTTTCATAAACATTTCCCTGTCATTTATCTTGTGAGTAAGTACGGATACAATCAGTTGTGCCAATACACTGATGTCAACAGTACTTATTATCATGGCATTCATGTAATTTTCTTTACTGATTTTGCTCCAATCCACACATTTTTTGAGTTCTTTTTTCAACATTAAATCCAGCCATATTCTCGTGCTTCTGCCGTTGCCTTCCATAAAAGGATGTGCCTTGTTCATTTCAGCATATTTGAATATTATGTCATCAAGGTTTGTTTGCCGCATGGCATCTATTTGCAACAAAGTAGTTTTTAAATGCTGTGCATATACAAATTGATGCCCTCCGTTTGAAATGTTTTTTTCCCTGATTTGTCCGGCAAAATCATACAAGCCACCAAACAGATATGCGTGAATTTGTTGTAAACCTGTGGTTGTCCTTACTTCAAATTCATTTATCAAATTGCTTTCGAAAAGGGTGTATGCTTTCTTTTTACTTTGTCCGTCAATACTGGTATCGCTATAGAGAAACCAGTCTAAAAACTTCATTGCCCTGTTGTTTGGAAAATTTTTGGCAAGTGCCGATACACCATTGCTATCAAGCATATCCGCCAAACGCAATTTGCCATCCGGAGCTATAAATTTGAACTGGGTAGTAACACTAACCACTTCACTATTTTCTTTCTTCAATTTAGCTTTCAGGTATTTCCAATAATTGCGGACTTTATTATAATGGCTTTCATAATTTAGAACACCCACAATATCCAATACCGAAAACCACCACTTGGCTTGAATGTCATCCCAAAGAGCCCGCACTTCACGGTCATTAAAAAAGCGGATGGATATTTTTGTTGTTTTTTCATTAATCTTTTCTCGTTCGGTCTTCAGATAATTTATAGGTATTTAGTATCCGAGGGCTAAGCTATAAACTACTTCCCTATTAATATTTTGCTTTGATAACCGACATTGGTCCCCATCATATTTTTAATTATAATCTTTGTTCAAGTATATCTTTTGTTCTATCTTAAATAACTCTTTCTTTACAATCCAAAGCACTCATCAAATTTGCAAGAAGGTCTATCATTTTCATAAAACTCGTCAAGAAAATTATAGTATCTCACTCTACTGAAAAGAATTCATTTTTCAGTATTTTTTAATACAAGCAACTTACATTTGTACTTCTGCAAATTTTGCAAATTTTTCTACTATGATCTTACAAGAAATAATCTCTCACTTAGAATCCATTGCACCAAAATCATTGCAAGAGTCGTATGATAATTCCGGTTTATTAGTGGGTGATAGTAATATGGAAATAACATCTGCAGTAATTGCATTGGATGTTACTGAAGCAGTGGTTAACGCAGCAATTAAAAACAACAGCAATTTAATTATTGCGCATCATCCAATCATTTTTGGTGGAATAAAAAAACTTACGGGAAGCAATTATGTGGAGCGGATTTTAATTCAGGCTATAAAAAATAATATTGCCATTTATGCTATTCATACAAATCTCGACAATATTAAAGCTGGAGTTAATTCTGCTTTTGCGGAAGCACTTGGTTTGAAAAAATTGCAAGTACTAAAACCCATTGCAGGTCAGCTATTTAAATTGGTAACCTTTGCGCCACATGCGAATGCTGCGGATATACGTCAAGCAATGTTCAATGCAGGTGCCGGCAATATTGGCAATTATGATGAGTGCAGTTTTAATACAGAGGGCACAGGTACTTTTCGAGGAAATGACGATTCCAATCCTGTAATTGGTGAAAGAGGAATTACGCATGCAGAACCCGAAATAAGAATAGAAGTAATTTATCCCAGATGGAAAGAGGCTGCAATAATGACCGCCTTGAAAAAAGCACATCCCTATGAAGAAGTGGCTTATGATATTATTCCGCTTGCAAATACATATCAAAATATCGGAGCAGGAATGATTGGCAGTTTTACTCATCCTTTTGAAGAAACTTATTTTCTTGAATTCCTGAAAGAGAAAATGAAAACGGAGTGTGTCCGACACACTGCACTTCTTCATAAGTCCATTAAAAAAGTTGCTATCTGTGGTGGTTCAGGGAGTTTTCTGCTACAGGATGCTATCCGTGCGGGCGCCGATGCCTTTATTAGTGCCGATTTTAAATACCACCAATTTTTTGATGCCGACAATAAAATATTAATTGCAGATATCGGACATTATGAAAGCGAACAATTTACAATACCGCTTATAGCTAACCTTTTGCAGAAAAAATTTCCTAACTTTGCCCTTCATTTTTCCAGTATAAATACTAATCCAGTTAATTACTTATAAATATGGCAGTAGCAGAACTTACCGTTAAAGAAAGCCTTCAAGCGCTTAATAAATTACAGAAAATCCACTCTAAAATTGATGAAATAACAGTACTGAAAGGGGAACTTCCGATGGAGGTGAGCGACCTGGATGATGAGATCACTGGGTTGGATACACGAATGAAAAATCTGGATGCAGAATTAAAGTTGATTGAATCTGATATTGCAGACCGCAAAAATTCTATCATTCAAAGTAAAGAGCTGATTAAAAAATATGAAAAGCAGCAGGCCAACGTAAAGAACAGCCGTGAATATGATGCATTGACGAAAGAAGTGGAGATGAATAATTTGGATATAGAACTGAATGAAAAGAAAATATTAGCTGCCTCTACTACGAAGGAGTTGAAAATTCAAATTCAGGAACAGTCCAAGGAAGAATTGGTTGTGAAGCAAAAAGAATTGAAAAAGAAAAAAGAAGAATTAGAACACATCATAGCTGATACCGAAAAAGAAGAGGCGGATTTTCAGAAAAAAGTAGCTAAAGCGGAGAAGGATTTGGATCCACAAGTATTAGCTGCTTATTATCGTATTCGCAATAATTATCGCAATGGTTTGGCTGTTGTTAATGTGGAGCGTAATTCATGCGGTGGGTGTTTTGCAGTGGTTCCTCCTCAGGTACAATCAGAAATTAAGCAAGCAAAGAAAATTATTATCTGCGAACATTGCGGCCGTATTCTTATGGACGATGTTTCGTTGGAAAGTTAATATTCCACTATTGCATCCGATGTAATTCACATTGCATCTTACACATAAATCTTTAGAAGTGGTTTTAATAAACAGGATTGGTGTATGCGTTATATTTTTGTTTTTTTTGAATAGCGCCATTCAATCACAAACCTTTGATTTTAATTCCAATTGCACTTCTGCACATCAATACATTCAATCGCTGCAATTTACTGAAGCAAAAAAAATTCTTGTTAATGAAAAAGCAGCGAATCCAAATAATTTAATTCCCTATTTCTTAGAAAATACCATTGATTTTATTTCCATTTATATCAGTGAAGATAAAACCACTTTTGATGCGCTATCAAAAAATAAAGATATACGACTCAACAAAATAAAAGCAGGTGATAACACTTCTCCCTACTATTTATATTGTCAGGCAGAAATACAAATTCAATGGGCATTTGCAAGGTTGAAGTTTGAAGAATATGTAACTGCATTTAATGAAGTACGCAAAGCATTTCTTATGTTGGAAGAAAACGATCGTAAGTTTCCATTTTTTATCGCCAACAAAAAAAGTCTGGGAATGCTACATGCTATTGTGGGTGCAATTCCTGATAAATATAAATGGGGAGTTAGCATTTTAGGCATGGACGGCACAATTGACCAAGGCATGTTTGAATTAGAATCTGTTATTAATTATTCAAAAACCAATACATTTCTTTTCACACAAGAAGCATATTTATATTATGCATTTCTTTCACTCTATCTACAGAAAGATGATACAAAAGCTTGGAACATGGTGAAAGATCTGGATACAAAAAATAATTTGTTGAATACTTTTTGTGTGGCAAGTATCGGTATGAGAACCGGAAAAAACAATGAAGCAATTACTGTATTAAATAATCGACCAAAAGGAAGCAACTATTTCCCATTTCCCTTCCTTGATTTTTTACAAGGACTTGCACATTTACGAAAATTAGATCCCACCGCAAGTATTTATTTCAATACTTTTCTCAGCAACTTTAAAGGAAAAAATTATATTAAAGAAGCCTATCAAAAATTGGCTTGGAATGCATTGTTGCAAGGGGATAAAATAAAATATAAAGAGTACATGCAATTATGTATTGCTAAAGGTGATGATATAATTGACGACGACAAGCAAGCATTGTTAGAAGCAAAAAGTGGCTATATTCCCAATATTGTATTATTGCGCTCCCGATTATTATTTGACGGTGGATATTATAAAGAAGCATTAAAAAATCTGGAGGGATATTCTACAGATAATTTTACTGAGCCCCGTGAAAAAGCAGAATTTACTTATCGGGCCGGACGCATTTATCACGCAAGTGGAAACCCATCACAAGCAAAAGGTTTTTATTTTTCTACAATTAAATACGGAGAAAATCTTCCGCAATATTTTGCTGCAAGTGCTGCATTAAAGCTGGGCGAAATTTATGAGCAGGAAGGTGATTACACAAAGGCAAAACAGTATTTTGATAAATGCATTGCTATGCGCAATGAAGAATATAAAACGGGACTCGACAGTCAGGCAAAGGCGGGTTTAAATCGTTTAAAAAGTAAATAGTTAGTTTTTAATAAACTTGCCGTTATAAGATATTTTTTCACCGGAAATATGTATCAAATAAAATCCTTGAATGAATTCTGAAATATTTAATTGCATTACAGAAGTTGCCTGCATTGTTTGTGATAACACATTTTTTCCCTGCATATCAGTTATAGTTATTTCAATTGTATTATCTATTTCAGGTAAAGTAAAAAAGTATATTATCATTTGCAGGATTTGGATACAACTGTATTTGTCCGTAAGCAATAATATCTTTTACATCCACCACACCCAACTCTTCAAAATCTATTGGATCGCCCCACACTTCCAATCCTTTTTGAAACCATACCTGATCTTTAATAATATAATTTGCTACGTCAGTAGAATCTTTATAATGCATAATTCCAATGCCATCTCCATATCTCTGTTCAGGTAAATAAATATTATCCGAATTACTTAAACAATTTTCGCTTGCATCATAATCAAACCAATCAAATACTTCTTTATAAGCTCTACCCCAATAAATAGTATCCGATTTGAAAAAATCAGAATACCCAAAATTATTTGCTTGCAGTAAAGTCATTTCCAATGAATCCAGAAAAGCATAATCAGCATAACGATAAGTAATAGTTACTGTATCAATAGTGCGAATCGTATCCGGTGCTTCAAATCCGGAAGACGTTGCTTCCCAAGCAGCATGATACATTACATATTTTACGGAATCTGCATATTGTGTTTTATCCAACACAAAAAACTTTTCTTTTTTCAAACTGTAAATTGATTCTATATCTCCAATTAATTTTTCAGTGATATAATGAAATTCGTTGCCGAGTTGGAAGTTGAATGCATCATAAACTGTAACATCCGTAACTGAGGTATCCGGATTATTTCTTCCAAACAATTTGAAACTTGAAGTATCTACCGGAAATTCATTTATATTATAGAATCTGGACAAGCCATAATTCTTAGTCATATCCACGTATGCAGTATCTAACCAGTGACTTGTGATTGGTAAATCATTCATATCAAACACTGATAATTCACACCGTTTTAAAGAATCAAATACTGTCCCTACAATAGTTAAGTATAATGGAGTTGTGTATTTTGCTGTTACATAATCTCCATTTTCAAAAGTGTAAAATTTCCATTCCTCATTTAAAGTAGCACCGGGTTTGAAAAATATACTATCACCATTTCGATTAAATAAAATATCATATCCATTTTCATTTACTAAATATTTAGTACCCAGTATTGAAGTATCTTGTGTATAGAATAAGCATTCTAAAATCCCGGCATTATTTGTATCTATCAAACTATTAAAAAAATAAATGGAGCCTTCAGGTACATCCAATTGATTAATGATTTTGGAAAAATAAATAGTGGAATCACTCTTCTGATACGTTAAAGTATGTTCAACGGGAAATATATGAAATGACTGAGCAAATAATCGCTCACTCATTAATGATAAATGCATTATCAAAACAAATACAAAACCAATTCTAAATTTTACAATCATAAATTTTTAAAATTTTAATAACCCACATAAAACCATTTAAAATATTCTCATCACCTGAATAAAATATTCTTTCCATCCCCACTCTTCACCGTACCAAGGTGCAATATAAATATAGCTCAACATTATATTGTAATAGGAAAGCGATAATAAAAAAATTATGGATAAAAACCGCACCCAAATTTTATTATTAAATACAGTAACATTTATAAAATAGGCGAAGGGAATAGCTAACAATGCATAATATTCTACGAAACATCTATGTCCAAATGAACCTCCAAACCACCACATGTGCCAACTGCCAAAAATATAACTGGCTAATATAAATATCAGCAAAACCAACCATGCATTAGTATGCTTTTTATATATCATCACAATTAAACTTACTATAATCACTAATGCTAAAGGCGTATAAATAAATAAGCCATTCCAAACGCTAAACCAAACATCAAGAAAATGTGGAGTCATCCAACTTGTAAATCCTTCGTCGCCGTATGAATAATTGACAATAGATCCGCTTGTGTAATCCCAGTATATAAACTGCGGAATAAATGGAATAGCAAATGCGAGCGCTGCAATTAATATTTTTTTTAATGAGCCTAAAAACAAAGTGAGTCTGTTTTTAATCTCCGAAACATGGTTTAAAGAATACAATAGAGGGAATAATCCGATTATGATGTTTGAAGGTCTTACTAAAGCTATAATTCCTAAAATAAATGAAAACCAAAACAATCGTTTTATAGAAAATTCATAAATAATTTTTGGTGTTAAAAAAATAAATAACGCCATTAAAAAAAAGGAATACACATGCGACATACCTGGCTCATCCAAGGTATAATAATATAAGTTAGTGCCTACAAATAAAAAAAATGCAGTGACTATTACAGTTTCAATATTATAGCTTTTTAATAAAAATAAACAGACAAAGTACAAACCTAAAATCATGTAAAACGAGCCAGCTACAATTATTGCAGCTCGATAGGGATAAGAATAACCTGTTGCTAGATCTGGGTTTATAAAAGATGCAAATAAATGTGTGGTGAGGAAGAACGGTAATTGCAAAATTGCAACACCACAAGTATACTTTGTATAAATGATTCCGGTTGCAGAATCAGGAATAAACTGTTTTGTATAAGCTATGGGAATATCCTTAAATCCATGATAAATAAACACTGCGGGTAAATACATATAATACCCTTCAGCATCTGAATAAATCACCCCTTCAGCTCCATGTTTATTTTTATTAAACCCAAAATATATACTTGTTGCAAATAGTAACAGGCAGAAATAGATAATAGGCTTTATAGTTTTATTTCCAATAGTTAGCTGCATTAAGTTGTAATGTGATTTGAATATTTTGTAAAACTGAATATTTAAAATTACAACCTATACTTTTGTAATCAACAAGTAAACATTATCACATTGCAAGTTCAGAAAAACATAAGCTTACAAGCATACAATACATTCGGCATAGCAGTGAATGCGCAACAGTTTGTTGAAATAAATGAAATGTCCGATTTAGAATCCCTACCTGAAATAGTGAATAAAAACGAAAACATACTTATACTCGGGGGTGGTAGTAATTTGTTGTTCACTCAAGATTATAATGGATTGGTAATTAAAAATAACCTGAAAGGAATTACACAGACTAAAGAAGATACAGATACAATCTTAATTAAAGCTATGGCGGGAGAAACATGGCATAACTTAGTAATGTTTTGTGTTGAAAATAATTTTGGTGGTATAGAAAATTTATCCTTAATCCCAGGTTGTGTCGGTGCTTCACCTATTCAAAATATTGGTGCTTATGGTGTAGAATTGCAAGATGTGTTTGTGGAGTTAGAAGCGATGGAATTGCAAACTGGAAAAATAATTACTGTAGATAAATCTACTTGCAATTTCGGTTATCGCAACAGCATTTTTAAACATGCTTGGAAAGGAAAGTATATCATCATTTCTGTTACGCTGCAATTGCAAAAAAATCCAACATTGAATACAAGTTATGGTGCTATTCAACACACATTATCAAAAAATAATATTACCAATCCAACAGTAAAAGATATTTCTGATGCAGTAATAGCAATTCGCCAAAGTAAACTTCCGGATCCTGCTGTGATTGGCAATGCAGGAAGTTTTTTTAAAAATCCGGAAGTAGAAAAATCGGTGTATGAAAATTTGAAAAAACAATTTCCGGATATACCCGGCTATCCCACATCAGAAACGACAACTAAAATTCCTGCGGGTTGGATGATTGAACAATGTGGCTTTAAAGGCAAGCGCATTGGAAACACCGGCGCTCATAAAGATCAAGCATTGGTATTAGTAAATTATGGTGGAGCAACAGGTAAAGAAATAATAGCACTTGCTATTCAAATTCAAAAAACAGTGTTTGAAAAATTCGGCGTAACGATAGAGCCGGAAGTGAATGTGTTTTAGTGAATGGTGAATAGTGAATGGTGAATGGTGAATGGTGAATAGTGAGGAAAAAAAATAAGCAATAGGCAAAAGGCAAAAGGCAATTGTAAATTATAAATGGTAAATGGTAAATTAATGAGTGATGATTTTTTTCATTGTCAATTGTCAACTGTCCATTGTCAATTTAAAAAGTCAATTGTCAAAGTTTTTTAGCCAATAGCTAACGGCTAAAAGCTAATAACCTTTTAGTAAGTGATGAGTTTTTTTATTGTCAATTGTCAACTGTCCATTGTCAATTTTTCTTCCGCATCTTCTCCATCATATCCCACATTTTCTCAGGCACTTTTTCAAGCATATTAAATTCACCTGCACCTTTCAACCATTCGCCGCCATCTATTACAATCACTTCGCCATTTACATACGCACTGAAATCAGAAACTAAATACGCAGCGAGATTTGCTAATTCCTGATGATCACCTGCACGACCAACGGGTATTTTTTTCGCAAGATCAAAATCATCTTCCAAACCCGGCGGAATTAATCTACTCCATGCACCTTCTGTAGGAAACGGTCCGGGTGCAATTGCATTTAATCTTATTCCATATTTCGCCCATTCAACCGCTAATGATCTTGTCATAGAAAGTACGCCTGCCTTTGCAACAGCACTAGGCACGACATATCCTGAACCGGTAAATGCATACGTAGTAACAATACTCATAACAGTACCTTTTAATTTTTCTGCAATCCAATATTTTCCTAATGCTAATGTGCAATTATAACTGCCTTTTAAAACAATGTCAACCACAGTATCAAATGCACGATTGGATAATCTTTCTGTAGGTGAAATAAAATTTCCTGCTGCATTATTTACAAGCACATCCACTTTTCCAAAATGCGCTATTGATTGTTGCAACATGTTTTCCACTTCTTCATAATTGCGCACATCACAAGCAAGAGCTAAAATTTTTCCACCTGTTTTTGCAGCTAATTCATCCGCTGTTTTTTGCAATACATCCAACTTTCTGCTGGTAATAATTACATTGGCTCCCAACTGTAAAAAATAAGTGGTCATGGATTTTCCTAATCCTGTTCCGCCACCTGTTACAATTATCGTTTTATCTTTTAATGTGCCATCACGCAGCATCGGTTCATTATACATAACTTCGTATTTTAAAAATTTCTGTTGCAGTAAATCTACTTAAAATGACTATGAATAAAAACGATATTGAAATTAAAGTGCGGGGTTATCATTTAGATCTGTATCAACATGTAAATAATGCACGCTACCTTGAATTTTTGGAAGAAGCTCGTTGGGCCTATTTTGAAACAGTGCTTATTGATGGTATTTTCGACGCACAAAATTTAGGATTTGTTGTGGTTAATATAAATATCAGTTATCGCTATCCCGCATATCTGAATGACACATTAATAATGCACACAACAGAAAAAGAAATTGGGAAACGCAAAGTGATTCTACAACAGTTAATTACCAATAAAGCGAATAATAAATTGATTGCAGAAGCCGATGTAACATTTGTGATTGTAGATAAATCAACCGGTAAATCGGTGGACTTAAGTGAGGATATTTTGCAAAAGGTATTTCCGAAAAAAGTTAATTGATTTTGAATCCCCACAGAGTTCTCTCTGGGTAACACTGCGGAAACACTAGGGTTAAAACAGTATGATGTGAAAAGCAATATTCAAATAATAATTATTGTAACTGTATTAATCACAAGTTGTTTTTTATTTAGTGCCTGTCAAATTAATGGTACTTCACAAGGACTAATCGGCTATTACAATAAAACCAAAGACCTCTCCCCCGATTTGTTAGTTGAAGATTATCCTGAAGAAAATTTATGTAATGTAAAAAATGATTCTGTTCCTCAGATATATATAGTAAATGGTATTGCACTTAAAAAATGCATCAGTCAAAGTAGTGAAGCACTTCTATATATATGGTCTCCACATTGTAAAGGAAAGTATTGTTATAGTTTTGATCTTCTACAAGAATATTGTACTAATAAAAAACTTGAATTATTTATTGTAGCTGAATATTATGACTACGATTTAATGAATAAAAATTATATTATTGACAAACCAATTTTTGGAATAGATACAAAACATTATCACACTCAATTTACATCTCAATATAGATCCAAATTCATTTTTGATTTAACACAACAAAATCAATATTTTCAAGGGAATTTCTTTTACTTTCAAGAAGGAATTTTTATAAAGTCAGTTGAAAATTTAGATTCATTATAATTTTTCTTTTCTCATATTTACCACTGTGCAATTCGTTAATCAAGTATTAGGAAGCTTTTAAAAATCCTGTATCAAAGAATCTAATTATTACTTTAGCTAAATGTTTATCAAAACTACATATCAAAATATAAATAGAACAAGCATTATTTGATTCCCACAAAATTTCCTGCGATTATCACTATGAGAGCACAACACACAAAAGTTTATCTATCATGAAAATGTATTTTTCCTTTTCTATTTTATTCTTATGCTTTGCTTCTGCATCCGCACAATCACCACAGTTTATAAATCCTGTTGATGCTGTTTATATGGAAGATTATTATCTCGTGAATTATGTGGATTGGAAATGGACAGATATTGGCGATCATCAATGTAATGAAAAAACCTATGATGGACATCAGGGTACAGATTTCGTAATTCGGAATTTTAATCAGATGGATAGCGGTGTAAATGTTTTAGCTGCTGATGATGGTGTAGTCACTTTTGTACTTGATACTTTATTCGACAGAAATAAAACAGCAGTGAGTGGAGGTTTCGGAAATTATATTTGTATTAAACACGAAAATTTAATGTACACCTATTATGCGCATTTGAAAAAAAATAGCGCTACAGTTTCTGAAGGTGATACAATAATTGCAGGTGAAATTATCGGACAAATTGGTAGCTCGGGTTTCACCAGCGATCCGCATTTACATTTTGAAGTTTGGTACGATTCACTTTATAATATTGACCCATTCGAAGGCCCTTGCGGAAATGCAACTACATTATGGATAGACCCCTTGCCGTATGTTTATACTTTTGGAATTATTGACTATGGGACAAGCAATTTTATTCCCACACTCGATACACTGAAAGAACGACTGCCAACAATTCCTGTTTTTTCTGCTGATGATGAAGTAATTAATTTCTGGATGCAAGGCTATGGAGTAAAGGCCGGTGACGTTAGTACAGTGCAATGGTTTACACCTTCCGGTGAGCTTTGGTATCACTTTGATTATATACATCCCGAAGAACTTTGGTATTACTATTTCTGGTCATATATTGATATTCCACCGGATTCTCCTGCAGGTATTTTTACAGTAGTGTATTTATTAAATGGCGAGGAAAAAATCACTACCACATTTGAACTTACAGCACCTGTTGTAAATACTTTTGATCTTGATAAAACTATTTCTGTTTTAAGTTTTAATAATGCGATTACATTACAATTTACTTCACCACATGAAGAGGATAATCAAATTACTGTATTGCAAACTGATGGCAGAATTTTATATGCAGATAAATTATCAGCAGGAACAACATTTCATTCAATTGAAACTTCACATTGGTCGAAAGGAATTTATATACTGAACATTACCGGAAAGCAAAATTTTAATAAGATGTTTTGGGTGTATTAATTATAGTTGAATTCCAACAGAGTTCCCTTCAGATAAATAGGAATTCAACATTATAAATACTTAAAATCTAAGTTCAATATTTTTTTACGGCATATGAATAGTTGCACCAGGTCCAATTGGTAATCCAAGCAATACCCAGATGACTAATAATAAACTCCAACCGATTGTAAATACAATTGTATAGGGAAGCATTGTAGAAATTACAGTACCTATTCCCGCCTTCTTATCATAGCGCTGAATAAATGCAACAATGAGTGCGAAGTAACTCATCATCGGTGAGATAATATTGGTAACACTATCGCCAATGCGATATACCATTTGTGTGTATTCAGGAGTGTATCCCAACAGCATAAACATCGGAATAAATACCGGCGCCATAATAGCCCATTTCGCAGATGCACTCCCCATAACAAGATTAATAGAAGCAGCAATTAAAATAAATAATAACATGAGTGGTATGCCTTGTATGCCTGTTGATTTTAAAAAATCAGCACCATTAATTGCGGTTATCAACCCAAGATTTGTCCAGTTAAAAAACGCAACAAATTGCGCAGCAAAAAACACAAGAACAATATAAGAACCTAAAGTCTCCATTGCTTTTGCCATGCCTTTCATTACATCGTTATCACTGCGAATAGTTTTTGCACCAATGCCATATGCAATACCACAGGCTGCTGAAGAAATAAATAATAATGCAACAATGCCTTGCAGAAATGGTGAATGCAAAATACTATGTGTTTCCGGATCACGCAAAAAACCATTTTCAGGAATTAATCCCCAAAGAATTAATCCCGTAAAAATCAAAGCAGTTATAGCAGCATATCGCACTCCTTTTCTTTCATCTTTGCTCAGGGTTTTTATTTCTTCCGCTGTTTCATCACCATGATAAGTGCCCAATCGGGGTTCCACAATTTTTTCAGTTACCCATGTACCTAAACCTGTTATTAAAAAAGTAGAAACAAACATGAAAAAATAATTACAAGCAGGATTTACTAAATAAGAAGGATCAATAATTTTTGCAGCTTCGGTAGATAAACCGGCAAGTAACGGATCAACAGTTCCTAATAATAAATTAGCACTATAACCACCACTTACACCGGCAAATGCGGCTGCTAATCCTGCGAGTGGATTACGACCAACAGCAAGAAAAATAATTGCAGCTAAGGGCACTAATAAAACATAACCCACTTCACTTGCCGCATTACTCATCACCCCTGCAAATACAATTACTGCAGTTAATAATCTTTTTGGTGATGATAACACAAGCATGCGTAACAGTGCACCTATTAATCCTGAACCTTCTGCAATTCCAATTCCTAACAATGCAACCAATACAGTTCCCAATGGTGCAAATGATGTGAAATTGGTAACCAATTTTGTGAGGATCATTGCCAAGCCTTCACGACTTAATAAATTAAATACTTCTACTGTTTCACCTGTGCCGGGATGCGCAACACTTACATTAAATAAACTGATAATTCCGGAAAGAACTATTACAAGCAAAGCCAACAATGCAAATAATGTTGCGGGATGTGGCAATGCATTTCCGATACGTTCAACTCCGGACAAAAATTTATCTGTCCATGTTTTTTTTACGGGTACACCTGTATTCATCAAAAATTATTTGGTTGAGAAAAATTAAGTTAAAAATTAATATTCGTTGTAAATCAAAAAGTAAGTTTACTTAATGCCTGATCCAAGCTTTTTAAAGAACCTGCCACAGCATCCATTGTGCAAGTGCCGATACTTAATCGGAACCATGGCGATTCTTTTGAAGAACCGAATGCATAAAAAGGCACAAGACCTATGCGTGCTTCATTTAATAAATAATTAGCAACATCTGCCATTGTATTAATAGTATTTCCATCCGCAGTTTTTGCACCACGAAAATCAATGCGCACGGTTAAATAAATAGCAGCTTCGGGAGGAATACATTCCACAGGAAAACCTTTTTGTTTTAATCGGGTAAAGCCTTCATAAAATCCATTGAGACGATCTGAAATCTGTCTGCGAAATTTCATTATAAATGCATCTACCTCATCTTCCATCTGCAAAAATTTTGCTGTTGCTACTTGTTCCGCTTTCGGACTCCATGCACCGATATGAGAAATGATAGCTTTCATTTTATCAATAATTGGTTTAGGGCCAAATGACCAACCCACTCTTACACCAGTTGCAGAAAATGCTTTTGAAATACCATCCACATAAATTACATAATCACGCAATTCAGGTCGCAAGTTCACCGGATCATAATGCTTTGTATCACCATTAGTAAGCATCCAATAAATCTGATCATATAAAATATATAAAGGCTTTGCATTTTCATCACGGCTATTATTTTCTTCAATCACTATATCGCAAATTGCAGATAACGCTTCTTTAGAAAATGTAGTACCTGTTGGATTTAATGGAGAACATAATGCAAGTAATGTTGCACCTTTTAAATGCGGTTTTAAATTTTCTGCCGTTGGCATAAAATTATCTTCAGGTGTAGTTTCTATAAACACCCCACTTGCTCCTGATAAATGTGTATAATGATTATTATTCCATGATGGACCGGGATAAATTACTTTATCACCCGGATCGAGTAAGGTGCGAAAGACTCCATAAATTAAAGGTCTTGCTCCACCGCTAATTAAAAATTCATCGGGAGAATAATCTAAGCCTTGATATTTTTTAATAAATCCGGAAGCAGCAACACGCAATCTTTCAATACCATTTGCCATTGGATAATTAGTTTCCTTATTGCGATATGCTTCAATAATTTCATTCTCCAAAATTAGAGGAATTGGAAATACATGCGGATCAAAATCACCAATGGTTAAATTATAAATCTGTTCGCCTTTTTTAATCTTGGCATTTATCTCATTCGCCAATTTTATAATTTCTGAGCCAATCAGATTTTCAGCCATTGCTGATACATTGAGTTTATGCTGTGTAGCCATACCGGTTGCTGTCATAGGCGCAATTTAGCAGGAATATGCGAAATTTTTCAGAACTGTGGAAAAATATGCATTTGTTATTATCCCAAAATACTTTTTTTAACTTTTTTAAATGAGGAATTTCAAAATCTGAATAATATAGATTTTTATTTCACATAAACAGCAAATGCACTTTTAGAAATTAATTTTCCGAAAGTTGTCAATTGCATTTTATTTTCTTTTGCCAATTTTTCAAAATCAGATTCATAACCTTGTGCAATTGCAACTAATAGTCCACCGCTTGTTTGTGGATCGCAAAGAATATGTTTTTTATAAATATCTAATCCATCAATTTTTTCTCCATAGGAATCATGGTTTCTATTTGTGCCTCCGGGAATACATTTATTTTCTAAATAATAATCTAAAATATCTTTTTCAATCGTTGGTACTTTATCAAAATAAATCTCTGCACTTATATTACTTCCTTCACACATTTCGGTTAAATGACCAAGCAAACCAAAACCCGTAACATCAGTCATTGCTTCTACAAAATTTTGCTTTCCTAATATTTCACCAAACGTGTTTAAGTGCATCATGCTATCCGGTGCAATAGTTTTATGTTCTTCTTTTAAAAGATTTTTTTTCTGTGCTGTTGTCAAAATACCTACACCAATTTTTTTTGTGAGATATAAACTGCAACCCACACTTGCACCCGAATTTTTTTTCAGATTTTCTATATCAATAATTCCTGTTACTGCTAATCCAAAAACAGGCTCAGGACAATCAATACTATGTCCTCCGGCAAGTGGAATATTTGCTTGTGCACATGCTTTGCGTGCGCCTTCTAAAACCTCGCTAGCATACTTAGATTCTACTTTATCAATAGGCCAACCGAGAATTGCAATTGCCATAATTGGCGTGCCACCCATTGCATAAATATCACTGATTGCATTTACTGAAGCTATTGTTCCGAATTGTTCCGGGTCATCAACAATAGGCATAAAAAAATCCGTAGTAGAAATAATTGCTCTACCATTTCCAATATCATAAACAGCGGCGTCATCTTTTGTTTCGTTGCCTACAAGTAATTGTGGAAATAATTGTTGTTTGGAAACGGAAGATAAAATTTGATCCAAAAGTTTGGGTGAAATTTTACAACCACATCCGGCACCATGAGAATATTGTGTGAGTTTAATTGATTCAGTCATTCAATAAATTTTCGTGAAATTACATTTGTAAAAGCTGAAAAGAGAAATACAGATTTATTTCTTTTGCTTCAACGCAGCTTTAGCCAAATTTTCTTGCATACGATATTTTACAATACGCTCAATCAGTTTTTTAGGTAGAGGCTTGTCCAAAGGAAATTGTACAGCACCTTTACTGTGTTTATATTTTTCAATTTCTTCTTTAAATGCATCTAAGCCGGAAGGGGCAGGATAGAAACCAATATGATTTTTGTATGCTGCAAAATGCACCAGATTACTTTGCAGATAAAATGTGGGCATACCATAACTTATTTTTTCTGTTGCTTTGGGTGCATATTGTTTTATAATGGTATATATTTCTTGTAATTTTTCTTGTGTTGTTACAGGAAATTGAGAAATGTATTCGGAGATGTTTGAAAATGTTTGCATTGTGTTATAAAATTAAAATTTAATAAAACTAATCATCCCTAAAATTAAAATCTACCAAAGTTTATTATTTGATAAAAACAACAGCCTTTTGTAAAATCTATTCAAAAAATAAGAATGCTACTAATTCAATACTTACCTTTCAAAAAAAAACCTATGCCTACTACCCGTCGTGATTTTATGCGGATAACCGGACTCGCCGGTGCTGCATCTCTTTGGCCTTTCGGCAAACTATCTGCACAAACTTCCGGAGGTTGTGTATTAATTCCAACAGAAACAAAAGGTCCTTTTCCTTTGGACCTTACTGACAATCCTTTTTATTTGCGCACTGATGTCCGTGAAGATCGTGATGGTGTGCAATTAAATCTAAAAATTAGAATTTTAGGTCAGGATAATTGCGAGCCATTTCCAAATGTGCGTGTCAATATTTGGCAATGTGATAAGGATGGAAATTATTCGGGTTATGGAAGTGAATCAGCATTTACTTATTTGCGTGGATATCAAATTGCGGATGCGAATGGAGAAGTAAATTTTATAACCATTTTTCCGGGTTGGTATCCCGGTCGCACTTGTCATATTCATTTTCAAGTGTATGTAAATTCTTCTTATGCAGCTATCTCTCAACTCACCTGGAATCATGAAGAAAAAAATGCATTGTTAAATGATTATCCTGCAATTTATACAGAAGGCGTTGACCCTGTAACACCTGTTGCCGATGGTGTATTTGCAGATGGATATTTGTATCAACTCGCCTCATTAACCACAGACATTTCTCCGGATAAATTTAATTCTTATATAGAGGTGACTGTGAAAGGAGATGGAACAACAGGCTATTTGGAAATGCAATCAGAAAAATATATTAGCGTAGGTCAAAACATGCCCAATCCTGTAAATACATCCACTGTAATTCCATTCCAATTACAAACTCCTGCAGAAATAGATTTGGAGATATGGAATATAAATGGACAAAAAATTTTCACCTTGCCACAGGGCATTATTCAAGCAGGAAAAAACAATATTGAACTCACGGATATTGTACAACAATTACAACCGGGTAATTACATATATCAATTGAAAATAAAGTCAAATAAAATAATTTGTTCACCACCGATGGTGATGACTGTAATTTAATTCTCTAAAAAATTTAATAATAAATTGTTGATTGCAATTGCATATTTGTTTTTAAAAATGCAGAACAAGTTGCAGCAATATTTTCCGGTTGTAATGAATCAAATTGTAAGTGATGAATAGTTGCTTTATTTCGGCTACTCAATCCATGTGCATACGTTTTGTCATAATAGGTTAGCACTTTTTCTGTTGCATCCGCTAAGTTTCCATTACGATACAATTCTAATGTTTCTTTATAATGTTGCCCACCCAATCTCTTTGTAATTTTTTGTAATGCAGATTCAATTTCTTCCGCCGGATATTTACCATAATGACTCACCAAAAATGCAATGCGTTCTTTAATGGGAATATCAAGAAACACTACATGTGCTCTTCGCATAGAGAACCAGATTATTTCGGGAATAAATACAGTTCCTATTAAATGACTTTCATCTTCCAACCAAATATATTTTTGCAAATTACATTTCCGCAATTCTTCAAATAAATTATTTTCAAACTGCTCGGTGGAAGGTTGTAGTTGTTCACCCAATGCACCAAATGCACTGCCTTTATGATTTGCCAAAGCTTCCATATCTATTACCTGTTCCCCTTGCTGTTTTAAAAAATGCAGCACTTCTGTTTTTCCACTTCCTGTTTTTCCACCCAGTATTACAAAAGGAAAAGGATAATTAAAAAAATTCTGAATTTCTCTTCTATAACTTTTATATCCGCCATTAAGCACAAGCGTATTTATTCCGGCAAAGTCAAATAAAGTAGCCATACTCTTACTGCGCATTCCACCTCTCCAACAATGAATAAATAAGGTATTATTTTTTGCAATTGCTTTCGCTTCCCGAATGAACATACTGAGTTTTTTTCCTGCTAAATCCAATCCTGTTTCAATCGCTTTTGTTTTACTTTCTTGTTTATAAATAATACCCACCGTCTTTCTTTCTTCATCATTAAACAATGGAATATTGATTGCTCCCGGAATATGTGCATGATTAAACTCTGCAGGTGAACGCACATCTATTACAGGAATATCAGATGCATTTAATAAAGTATATATATCACATTCTTTTATCACACTGTAAATGTATTGCGAAAATAGTTGTGCTGATTTAAATTGAACTTAACATCTTTGAGATGTATTTGTAAAATGCATGCATAACATATTTTTTATACTATTCCTGATTTTAAATCAAATGACACAAGCACAAATAACAACCGGCGTGTGGCGTGCCGAATTAGAAACGCCAGGAGGTCCACTTCCTTTTAATTTTGAAATAAGCTTAACTACAAATGGATATGCATTTGCTTTGCATAACGGCGATGAATTATTATCTACTGCAGAAGTAACGGTTGATGATAACACACTTTATGTGAATCTGCCGGTTTTCAATTCATCTATTAATGCAGAAATATCTTCAGATTATAACAATTTATCAGGTTGGTTTCATGATTATTCCAGAGGAAGCAAATATGCAATTCCCTTTACAGCAAAGGCCCGTGAAAGTTATCGCTTCTTGAAAAATCCAGACTCCGCACAATTTAATATCAGTGGAAAATGGAATACACAATTTAAAACTGCTGACCAAAGTTATCAGGCTGTTGGTGTTTTTACACAAACCGGAAATCTATTGAATGGAACATTTCTTACCGCTACTGGCGACTATCGTTATTTGCAGGGTGATGTTTCAGGTAATCAATTTTTTCTCTCCACTTTTGATGGTGCACATGCGTTTTTATTTACAGGCAATATTGAAAATGATAGTACATTATCGGGAAAATTCTTTAGTGGAAATCATTGGCAGGAAACTTTTTCTGCCGATAAAAATGATACCATCCAATTACCCGATCCAAATACACTCACATATCTAAAAGACGGATACGATTCTTTTAATTTTTGTTTTCCAACTGCAACAGGAGATACCATTTGCAGCAGCGATAAACAATTTCAAAATAAAGTAGTCATAATTCAAGTTATGGGAACATGGTGTCCCAATTGTATGGATGAGACCGCTTATCTCGCAGAGCTGTTTCAAAAATATAATTCGCAAGGATTGGAAATCGTAGCTCTTGCCTTTGAAAAAGAAACAGATCAAACTGCTGCTTCAAAAAATTTTGGAAGATTGCGCAAACAATTTGGAATTACTTATCCAATTTTATTAGCAGGTAGCAGTAAAAAATTAGAAGCTTCTAATGCATTACCTATGTTAAATGCTGTAATTGCCTACCCTACTTTAATTGTTTTAGACAGAAATAAACAAGTAGTTTTTATCCATACGGGCTTTAATGGCCCTGCCACCGGAGATTTATATTCCGCATTTTCAAAAGAATTTCAACAAAAAATTCAGCAACTTTTAAATTGAATTCCATTGGAACTTTGATTAAAAAAAGCATCGTTCTATCTTTGCGGCTCGATTGACCGATGGTGTAACTGGCAACACATCTGATTTTGGTTCAGAGGAGTCTAGGTTCGAGCCCTAGTCGGTCAACAGAAAAAGTCCCGGAAATAGCCGGGATTTTTCATTTAAACTTATTGGATACACAATGTTTTTCTATCTTTGCACCTCTTATTTCAACCTTGACAAATGGTAACTAACGATGTAAAGCTGTTTTCCGGAACCACTTCAAGGTATTTGAGTGAGAAGATTGCAGATTACTATGGTCAGCCATTAGGTAAAATGCAAGTGGATAGATTTAGTGATGGTGAATTCCAGCCGAACATTTTAGAATCTGTAAGAGGTAGTTATGTGTTCTTTATTCAATCTACGTTTTTTCCGTCTGACAATCTGATGGAATTATTGCTGATGATAGATGCCGCTAAAAGAGCTTCTACATCTTATATCACCGCAGTGATTCCTTATTTTGGATTAGCAAGACAGGATCGCAAGGATAAACCCAGAGTTTCAATCGGGTCAAAATTAGTGGCTGAATTACTTACAGCTGCTGGTGCAAACCGTATTATTACTATGGATTTACATGCGGATCAGATTCAGGGATTTTTTGATATTCCTGTTGACCATCTCAATTCAACGGCCATATATGTGCCTTATATTGAGGAGAATTTAAATCTGGAAAATGTAGTCTTTGCCTCTCCTGATGTGGGCAGTACAAAGCGCAATCGTAAATACGCTGTGCATTTTAATACTGAATTAGTTATTTGCGACAAGTTCCGAAAGAAGGCAAATGAAATAGCGGGAATGACGGTGATAGGAGATGTAAGCGGTAAGGATGTGATAATGATTGATGATATTGTGGATACGGGAAATACATTAGCCAATGCTGCTTCAATTATGCTGGACAAAGGAGCTAAATCGGTGCAGGCATTTTGTACTCATCCTGTTTTATCGGGTAAGGCGTATGAAACAATTGAAGCTTCAAAACTTAAGCAATTAGTAGTTACGGACACAATTCCGTTAAAAAGAGAAAGCGAAAAAATAACTGTTCTTTCATCAGCAAAACTGTTTGCAAGAGCAATAAGAAATACACACGAACACAGATCAATAAGTTCGTTGTTCATAAACAATTAAAAAAAAGATACGATGCAAACGATACACATCGAAGGAAACAAAAGAGAAGCAATTGGAAAATCATCTTCCAATGCAAGCCGCAGAAATGGAATCATACCATGCGTAATTTACGGTCAGGGAGAAACAATACACTTAGAAGTAAGTGAGAAAAACTTGCAACCAATTATTTATACTCCAAACGCTTATAAAATAATTATGGATGTAGATGGTAATTCTTACGACACCGTATTGCGTGAAGTGCAAACTCATCCGGTTACAGACAAATTATTACATGTAGATTTTTTCCGATTAGGCGAAGGAAAAAAAGTTACTATCACTATCCCTATTAAATTAGAAGGAAGTTCTAAAGGTGTAAGAGAAGGTGGTAAATTATTTCAAAAAATTCGTAAGATCGAGGTCAAAGGATTTCCGGAAAATTTAGTAGACAGTATTGTGATTGATGTTACCGAATTAGAAGTAGGCAATAGCATTCGTATCGGTGATATTCAATTGAATAACCTGGAAGTAATTGGAGCTCCTGCTATACCGGTGGTTTCCTGTAACTTGTCAAGGGCTATGAAAGGTGCTGCTGATGCTGCTGCAACTGCCACTACGGCTGCTACTCCTGCGGCAAAAGTAGAAGCCCCTAAAAAAGCAGAAACAAAATAATTATTCAATAGTTAACATACTTGAAGCGAAGGTGCAGATTTGTACTTTCGCTTTTTTAATTTACAGGAATTAACAGCAATGATATATTTAATTGCAGCATTGGGAAATATAGGATTGGAATATGCTAATACCCGGCATAATGCAGGCTTCTTAATTGCTGATGCTATTGCAAGGAAACACAATGTAGTTTTTAAAGACGAGCGTCTTGCAGCAAAAATAGAATTCAGAATTAAAAATAAAATACTGCATGTAATCAAGCCAACCACATATATGAATTTGAGCGGCAGAGCTGTAAAATATTGGATGGATACATTACAAATTCCCACTGAAAATTTATTGGTAATAACCGATGATATCAATTTACCTTTTGGCAAATTAAGAATTCGTACAAAAGGCTCTCATGGTGGTCATAATGGATTGGCAAGTATTCAGGATTTGATTGGCACAGCAGATTATAGCAGATTAAGATTTGGCGTTGGAAATAATTTCACTACTGGTCGTCAGGTAGATTATGTTTTAGGCCAATGGAGTAATGAAGAAAAAAAAGAATTAGAATTTTATATAAAAATTGCAGGTGAAGCAGTGGAGGAATTCGCACTTGCCGGACCTGCAATTACAATGAATAAATTTAATACCTGATTTATTAAACGTCTTTGGGGCGCACATTCAGCACCACTATATATTTATCGGTAAAATTTAATTGTTCATCAATATCAAATGATTTAAATAAACCTACTCGTATTTCTAAATCCTCAAATCCTTCAGGATTATCTTTGGGAAATAATTGCATCATTGCCATATACACACTCTGAGTTCCGTCACTTTCTACAATATCCATTTCACAACAATCAAATGTGAAAAGTGAAACGATAAAAGATAATCCGGAATAAATATCCCTTGCTTGAGTGGAATCCGGATATTCGGCAAATACAGAAACATAAGTAAGCTTATTACCCTGAGTAATTGTTTCAGAAAAATAACTTTCCAATTCTTCAGGTAGGCTAATGCGGGAATTATATATTTGTGAAGACCCTTCTTCTTTAGGTCTTGCATCACCCAATAGATTTTTAAAATTATTGGGATAATCACTCACTACCTGATCAAGTACAGTATTGAATTCAATTATAAAATTTAATAACTCATCATCCTCACCTTCTTCTTGAGCCATAGTTGGGGTGCTAAGAAAAAGAGTAGAGACCATAATTAAAGAAGTGTAAAAGAGTGTGGTGCTTTTCAATAAGAGTTTCATTTTGTTTTTTATTTGATTGAGAATAAAGACGCAATGCTATTAATGTACGTTGCGCCCACTTTATTGTTTGCCCCTAAATCTATGGATAGTTTTGTCTTCGCCTGTCAAATAGTACCTTTGTCGCCCAATGAAAATTTTTTGTGTAGGAAGAAATTATAGTGCGCATGCTAAGGAATTAAGCCATGCGATTCCGGATGCTCCGGTTATTTTCATAAAGCCGGCTACGGCTATGTTAAAAGGAAACGAATTTTATTTTCCGGAATTTACAAATGATCTGCATTACGAATGCGAATTGCTGTTTCGTATTTGCAAAAATGGAAAACATATTGATGAAAAATTTGCCTACAGATATATTGATGCGGTGACCGCAGGAATTGATTTTACCGCCCGAGATTTACAATCAAAGCAAAAAGAAAAAGGCTTACCATGGGAAATTGCAAAAGCTTTTGATAACTCCGCAGTAGTGGGCGATTGGAATGCAATAAGCAACGAATCAGATTTTTCAAACATCAACTTCTCAATGAAGAAAAATGAAGTAATCGTGCAGAAAGCAAACAGTTGTGAAATGTTATTCGGCATTCCAACAATAATACATTATATATCTTCCTTTTTTACCTTACAACTAGGTGATATCATTTTTACAGGAACACCTTCCGGTGTCGGTCCCGTAAATAAAGGAGATGTACTTACAGGATTTTTAGAAGATAAAAAAGTTTTTGAAACACGGGTGAAATAATCCTAATAATGGAGCAACAGAAGGTATTGGAAAAAATAGATAAACAAATATTGGTGAAAGCATATACCCTTATGTACACCAGTAAAATATTATGCGATTTATTTAATGAGAACCGGCAGATATGTTATTATGTGCATGCAAACAGCCGAGGTCATGAAGCAATTCAACTGGCAACTGCGATGCAATTAAAAGCGGCGGATTGGGCAAGTTTATATTATCGGGATGATGGTTTTCTTTTGGGTATGGGATGGAAACCAGAAGAATTTCTGATGCAATTAATTGCTAAAAAAGATGATCCGTTTTCCGGCGGTCGCAGTTATTATAGTCACCCATGTTATAAAGGAAAAGAGAAGCCACAGATGATACATCAATCATCGGCAACAGGTATGCAGGCTATTCCAACAACAGGAATTGCACAAGGCATTAAGTACATGACTAAACAGGGTTTGTTGGATACGGCTTCAGAAAATCCTATAGTAATTTGTTCTATTGGCGATAGTGCAGTTACAGAAGGTGAAGTATCAGAAGCATTGCAATTTGCAGTGCTGCATCAATTGCCAATTATTTATTTAGTACAGGATAATGATTGGGGTATTTCAGTAACCAGTTCCGAATCCAGAACTATGGATGCTTATGAATTCGCAGCGGGATTTAAAGGTTTGAAACGAGTGCAGGTAAACGGCAGTGATTTTATAGAATGCTGGCAAACTATGCAACAGGTAATTGGTGATGTGCGAGTAAATCGTTCGCCTGTTTTGGTACATGCGAAAGTGCCATTGCTAAATCATCATACTTCCGGAGTGCGCATGGAAATGTATCGTACGGAAGAAGATCTTGAAGAACATCGCAGCAGAGATCCACTTCCATTGTTGATGGAAATATTATTGGAGAATGGAATTTCAATGGATGAGCTGGAAGCTCTGGAAAAACATACTGAAGAAATTACACGACAAGCATTTCAAAAAGTAGTAGAGGCTGAAGAACCTGATCCGTTGGAAGTGGAACTGCATGAATTTGCGCCTTCACCCATAACAGACGAACAGGGAATTCGTGAGCCGCAAGGTGCCGAACTACTTATTATGGTAGATGCCGCACTTCATGCCATGCAGGATATTTTAGAGAAACATCCCGAAGCATTATTTTATGGGCAAGATGTGGGTGGCAGATTAGGCGGTGTATTTCGTGAGGCTGCAAATCTCGCACAGAAATATGGTCAACATCGGGTATTTAATACTGCAATTCAAGAGGCATATATTGTTGGTTCTACAGCCGGTATGAGTGCTGTTGGTGCAGTACCAATTGTAGAAATTCAATTTGCCGATTATATATGGCCGGCTATGAATCAATTGGTAAGTGAAATTTCTAAATCCTGTTATCTAACCAATGGCAAATGGCCGGTAAATAATATTATTCGTGTACCGATTGGTGCTTATGGTTCCGGAGGCCCTTATCATAGTGGTTCTATCGAATCATCTATCACAGCAGTAAAAGGAATTAAAGTAGTTTATCCTTCCAATGCTGCCGATATGAAAGGATTATTAAAAGGTGCTTTTTATGATCCGAATCCTGTAATCATGTTCGAACATAAAGGATTGTATTGGAGTAAAGTTCCGGGAACACAAGCAGCGAAATCTCCTGATCCGGGAAAAGATTATATTGTTCCTTTAGGCAAGGCAAGAATATTTCAGCATGCGGATGAAGAAAAAATAAATGCAGGTGAATCTTGCGTAGTAATTACCTATGGCATGGGTGTGCATTGGGCGCTAAATGCATCTAAAAAATTCCCCGGACAAGTGGAGATTTTAGACTTGCGAACTTTGTCACCTTATGATTGGGAAGCAATTGAGCAATCTGTTAAGCGACATAACAAATGTTTTATACTTACTGAAGAACCATTGATGAATTCATTTGCTCAAGCAATTGCAGGAAGAGTAGGTTCTGAATGTTTTAAATATTTAGATGCGCCGGTTCAAATGTTGGGTGCAAAAAACCTACCTGCTGTTCCACTAAATACAGGTTTGGAAAAAGCCATGTTACCAAATGTAAATTTGGTAGAAGAAAAACTTGAAGCATTGCTTAATTGGTAAAATTAATTTTCTTTAAAAATAGAATGCCGGTTATAAATTATAACCGGCATTTTTTATAATTTACTATTTCTTAAAATTATTTATTCAAGAATAAGTTGCTTTAAAATAATTCCATTCTCTGTTTGCAGTTTTAAAAAATAATTTCCTGCTTGTGGTTGTGTAATGGTTATTTGCCAATTATTATTATCTGAATTGGTTGCAGTATAACTTACAGATTGCCCTAAAGTATTTATTATTTGAATATCAGCTAACTGCATTGGAATAGGTGAATGCACAATAAAAGTTGCGGTTGTAGGATTTGGATATATTTGAACCGCATCTGCAAACACATCTTCAATCGCTGTTGAAATTCCAATTGTTTTACATTCTTCATCACTGCCTGCTGCATTGCTTGTAGTTAAGCAAACAATATATTCTCCGGCTGCTGCAAAAGTATGAGATGGACTTGCATCTGTAACTAAAACACTACCATCACCAAAATTCCAACTCCATGATGCAGGAGAATTTAAACTTACATCAGTAAAATTTACAGTAAGTCCGATTGCAGAAAAAGTATAATTTGCAATAGGTGCCAATACCGCACTTGCAATAACTACCGAGCCGCAATATGTACCCGAACCCAAAGCATTCGAAGCAGTAAGACAAACATTATAAGTAGCATTTGCCAAATAGCTATGTGTTGGATTTTGAAGAGTACTGCTTCCACCATCTCCAAAATTCCATGACCATGATGTGGGATCATTGGCAGTTAAGTCAGTAAATGTAACTAAAGGATCACCTGTACTTGACCAGAACGCTTCGGGAGATGAAGGCAATGCTATTTCCATACAAAAGGTATTTGATCCATAAGGATTGCTCACTGTTAAACATGCAGTAAAACTTCCGCCACTTGTATAAATATGTGTTGGGTTTTCAAAATCACTTGTTGTTCCATCACCAAAGTCCCAGAAATAACAATTGAAATTATCTGTAGATGTATTTGTAAATGCAACACTTGGTGCAGTTACAATAGAAGTAAAAGATGCTGTTGGCAATAGCGGAATAAAATCTGATTCTTCAAATGCCTGATAATAAATATAATTAGTATCAATAGGATCAAACTCACCTGCAACAGTTCCCGGTTGTCCATCTTCCTGCCAGATAGCATGCACTTTTCCATCATACACTCTATCGTTAACAAACAAATAAAAATTTTCTCTGTCGAGTTCAGCGGTGTTAGTCAAATTATTTGGTGCGCTCCATGTTGAACCACCATCATCGGAATACATTCCAAAAATATCTCTGCGAGATTGCGCAGAAAAATTTAATGGATCATCAAATAAATCAGTGTATTCAATTTCCATGGTATAGAGTAAATATATTCTTCCCGTTGAAGGATCCCAGGCAGCTGCAGGTGTTGTAGTAACTCCCGCAAAACGATAAGTAGATAGAAGAGCACCTATTCCTGCATTTGGATCATCAGCACAATCATCATTATTCCAATCCATAATTGTTTCAATTTTTTCCGCTGCATCCATTCCTGTTTTCCAATGCCATAAACCCCAATCTTTTTTATCATAAGTATAAGAAAATGCCCCTGTCGCACTATACATTCCGGTATATCCAGCAAACACATGCAAGGTGCCATCGTCTTCCATAATCATATCAATATAACCATCATTAGTTTTAATTGTATCCATAACTCCATCACTATCAATATCCGAAATTTCTGTTCCGGTATAGGAGTCAAAAGGAAAATCAATAATTATTTCATAATCCCATGAACCATCATTGCCATAATCATCAGAGTGCAATAAAACTAAATCTGTATTTGGCATACCGAATAATACATACACATCGGCACCATTCACTTTTATCTGATAAGTTTCTGCAGCAGTTGTACTACCCGTATTCAGTGCAGGAAAACCATAATCAGCAGTTAAATAAGGTAACGTATAATTTAAAACAGCCCATGTATTTCCACCATCATCCGAACGGGAAAAATAAATTGCAGATGGTGGATTTGCATTAGCATGCACCACATAAATATCATCCGTACCGACAGGGCATTCGGCCATTGGCCAATAACCTTCTACTAAATAAGAACCATCTAATTCTGTCCATGTTGTTCCACCAATTTCATCGTTCGCATATAAATTCATGGTTGGTGGTGCAGAGCCATTATGCGCTAATACAACTTCATGATCTTCTACAGTAATTAATTCGCCAAAACCAGTTTTTATTTCGTCTACTCGCACTGTAGGTAATGCACCCCATGCACTTCCATCATAATGATTAAAAAACATTCCTCTGTCTGCCCAGGTAGTTCCTGAGACGTAATCTACTGAGCCTGTCCAGATGGTAGAAATACTTCCATCATCATACACTTTAATTCGGTTTTTTGCACCATTATTAGTTTGCACATCATAAGATGTTTTTCCAATAATTGTTTGAGATTGCAAATCAATTAATAAGGTGATTGCAAATAGGAGGAGTAAAATTTTTTTCATATTCTATTTTTTTTGTTGATTGATTTTGATATAATATTACATATAACTAATATCAAAAACAACAATGTTTTTAATTTTCAAATTAAACATAATTGAAATTGTAACTTTGAATTGCTGATAATTTTATCCTGCCTATAACAGGACACTAAATTTCAAAATATGTCTTACTTACATAATCGCATCTCACACAAGGAGTTGAAACAACAACTGCTTAGTGAACAGGAAACACGCATTACAATTTCTTTTTATCAATATTTTTTTATTGAAGATCCCTTATTGCTGCGCAATGAATGGTTTCAATCGCTGACTGAATTAAATGTGTTCGGCAGAATTTATATGGCACAAGAGGGAATAAATGCACAAATCAGTGTACCTAAAACAAATTTCGAAAAACTGCGCACTTATATTTATTCGCATTCACAATTAAATAATATCCGATTAAATATTGCAGTGGATGATAATGGAAAATCTTTTTGGGTACTGAAAATTAAAGTGCGAGAAAAGATTGTAACAGACGGAATTGCTGATCCTGAATTTGATATGCGCAATAAAGGCAAGTATGTAAATGCAGAAGAATTTAATGCTATCACACAAGACCCTGAAACAATTGTGGTGGATATGCGCAATCATTATGAATATGAAGTAGGCCATTTTGAAAATGCAATTGAAATACCCTCCGATACTTTTCGTGATCAATTGCCAATGGCAGTAGAAATGTTGCAGGATAAAAAAGATGCAAATATTATTATGTATTGCACCGGTGGTATTCGCTGTGAGAAAGCAAGTGCATGGATGTTGCACAAAGGATTTAAAAATGTATTTCATTTAGAAGGTGGTGTAATTCATTATTCTAATACTATTAAAGAAAAAAATATTGACAATAAATTTATCGGGAAGAATTTTGTGTTTGATGATAGACTTGGAGAGCGAATAAGTGATGCAGTAATTTCAAAATGTCACCAATGCGGAAAACCATCGGACACACATACTAATTGTGTAAACCCTGCTTGTCATTTATTATTTATTCAATGTGAGGAATGCGCAAAAATATATGAAGGATGTTGCGGCATTGAATGCAACACAGTAATACATTTACCCGAAGAAGAACAAATAATTATTCGCAGAGGAATTGATAAGGGACGAAATATATTTAATAAATCAAAAGCGAGATTACGACCTAAACTTTTTCCCCCTTCAAATTAAATTACAATTAAAAACCTGCTGATTTACAACATAGCAATCGAAATTGCTTTTCATTGAATGAAATTTACACATGCAAATACTTGTAATAGAAGATGAACCTAAAGTAGCCTCCTTTTTAAAAGAAGGTTTAATTTCCAGCGGATATGAAACCGATGTAGTGTTTGATGGAGAGATGGGAAAAAAAATGATTCTGCAAAATAATTATGATGTAGTTATCATGGATATAATTATTCCGTATATCAATGGAATAGAATTATGTAAACAAATTCGTGAAGTAAAACCGATGTTGCCGATTTTAATGCTTACTGCATTAGGTACAATGGAAGATAAAATTGCAGGCTTTGATGCAGGCGCTGATGATTATTTATTAAAGCCATTTGAATTTGCAGAATTACTTGCACGCATTAAAGCGCTTTCAAAAAGAAATAAAGGTGTAAATGAAACATCCAACACGCTTCAGGTGGGTGATCTGGTTTTAAACTTAGATAAAAAACATGCAGTACGTGAAGGGAAAATTATTGAGCTTACTGCAAAAGAACTTGGCTTACTTGAATATCTTATGAGGAATAAAGGCCGTGTAGTTTCCCGCATAGCTATCTCAGAAAAAGTATGGGATATAAATTTTGATACAGGTACCAATGTGGTGGAAGTATATATTAATATTCTTCGAAAAAAAATTGATAAAGATTTTGAAAATAAAATGATTGTTACCCGTATTGGTTTGGGATATATGCTAAAAGAAGATTAGTATGCAAATCAGGCAGCGACTATCTAATCAGTTTATTTTTATCGTATTTATTATTCTGCTGCTGTTTTCAATTGCCATTTATATTTTATCTGCAAATTATCGAAAAACTATTTTTTATGAACGCATTGAATCCAAAGCACAAAATGTTGCTAATCTGCTTTTAGAAGTGGATGAAATAGATGCTGGTTTGTTGCGCAAAATTGAAAATGCAAATCCGATAACATTACCCAATGAAAACATTATCATTTTTAATTATCTGAATGATACACTGTTTTCATCTCCCGATAATGTTGCATTACAAATTGATCAAACTTTGATAGATAATATTCGTTTGGAAGGAGAAATTAAATTTAATCAAGGCGAATATGAAAACATCGGTTTTCTTTTTACAAGTCGTTATGATCGGTTTGTTGTAATTGCGGGAGCAATTGATGTGTTTGGTAAACAGCGATTGCTTTATCTGCGCAATGTGCTGATAATTGCATTCAGTACTTTTTTAATCGTACTAATTTTTGTAGGCAATCTGTATGCACGTCAGGCACTGCGCCCAATATCAAATGTAATTAAGCAAGTAAAAAATATTTCAGCAAGCAGTATGAACCTGCGATTAAATGAAGGAAACAGCAATGATGAAATTGCGCAGTTATCCTCCACCTTTAATCAAATGCTGCACAGACTAGAAACAGCCTTTAGTATTCAGAAAAATTTTATTGCAAATGCTTCCCACGAAATGCGTACACCATTAACTTCTATTACAGGTCAATTAGAAGTGTTGTTGTTACAAAATCGAAGTACCGAAGAATATAAGAAAACAATTATTTCAGTATTAGAAGATATTAAATTAATGAACCGCACATCAGATAGATTATTGATGTTGGCGCAAGCAAGTTCAGAAGTTACACAGTCCACTTTATTACCTGTGCGCATAGATGATATCATCTGGAAAGCACGCAGCGAATTATTAAAATATAATCCTGAATATAATTCTATTGTAGTATTGGATGAAAGTTTAGATGCAACACAAATGGTAATTGCAGGAAACGAAATATTACTAACTACAGCAGTTGTAAATCTGATGGAAAACAGTTGTAAGTATTCTGAAAACAAAGAAGCACATTTGGAACTGAAACCACTGCAAAATAAAATACAATTATTATTTACTGATTCAGGAATAGGAATTATTAAATCGGATTTAAAAAATCTTACACAACCATTTTACCGTGGGAAAAATATTGGCAATAGAAAAGGTCATGGTATTGGTTTATCTATAGTAGAAAGTATTATAAAAATCCATTCCGGCGAAATGACAATTACTTCCGAGCTGGGAAAAGGCACACAAATAAAAGTATTGCTGCCACTTGCAATAAATTAAGCCCTTTTTAATTCGTATTTAATTACAACTTTATTTATGTAGTGCAATTTTGCTTTATTCATTTCACTATTTAATTCCATTAGTATGAAAATTAAAATGTCGAAAGCAGCTATTCAGGCCGCAATAGCAACCACAGTAGTTGCAGTATCCGTAACATGGGCAATCATGCTGAACGGAACAAATCACTCGCTTCAAGATTTGCTGAATACAACAAAGCTTGAAAAAGAAAAAATGCTATCGGAAAAAATTACCGTTGAGAAAGAATTAAAAAATTCATTATTTGCATTGGAAGAATTAAAAGGCAAGAATGCAGAAATGGATAAATCAATTGCAGTGTTACAAGAGGACATTTCAAAAAAAGAAACTGCATTAAAAAATATTTCTTTCACCAATAAAAAAGCCTTGGATAAAGAATATGCAAAATTGCAGGATATAAAAAAGGAGATGGAAAAAAATCTCGCCGATTTTAATAGTAAAACAGCAGCGTTGCAGTATAATATAGAATCCTTATCAGATGATAATGCGATGCTAAATAAAACTATTGCAATGTTGGAAAATGAAAATTCTGATCTCAGAAGTAATTTAACGCTTGTACAGAGCATGGCGGCTGATAAATATTTGATTGAATCCAGCAAAGGGAAAAAAGATAAGCAGACAATTTCTGCAAAGAAAACAGACAAAATACAAATCAGCTTTGCTATCCCGGAATATCTGAATATTGATTTAAGATGTACCATCACCACACCTGATGGAAAAGTAATAAGCAGTAATCTTGATAAAGGATTCAGTTTTATAAATACCACTGAAGATGAATTATATGCAAGTTTATATTTTACAGGAAGTAATTTGCATCAGGCCCAAAATATTAAAATGATTTACAGCCCTACATCTAAATTAAAACCGGGTATTTATGATATTGATATTTATGGCAATAAAGTGCATTTAGGAAATTGTAAAATACGATTGAAATAAGATTTTAAATTCAAGATTTTTTATGCGCAGTCCTCCATGGCTTTTGAGTTAGTGGAGGGCTGTTGCATTTATATACATTCATAAAAAAGTGAATACACATTTTATATTTAGTAGTGGCATCTAATTTTTTATCTTTGCCGCCATAACATAATTAAGATGCCATATTTATTTACGTCCGAATCAGTGAGTGAAGGACATCCCGATAAAATTGCCGACCAGATATCTGATGCATTAGTTGATAATTTTCTAGCATGGGATCCAGACTCAAAAGTTGCTTGCGAAACATTGGTTACAACTGGCCAAGTGGTTTTAGCAGGTGAAGTAAAAAGTAAAACATATTTAGATGTGCAGGAAATTGCACGTGAAGTTATACGCAAGATAGGATATACAAAAAGTGAGTATATGTTTGAAGCAAATTCCTGTGGGATTTTATCTGCAATTCATGAACAAAGTCCCGACATAAATCAAGGTGTAGAAAAGCAAGATAAAAAAGAGCAAGGTGCCGGTGATCAGGGGATGATGTTTGGTTATGCAATTAATGAAACTTCTGATTTAATGCCCTTGGCTTTAGATCTTTCTCATCGCTTATTATGGGAACTCGCTCAAATAAGAAAAGAAGGTAAGGTGATGACTTATTTACGACCTGATGCAAAGAGCCAGGTAACAATTGAATACGATGATAATAATAAAGCGAAGCGAGTTCATACATTAGTGATTTCAACGCAGCATGATGATTTTATTAAACCTGCAAATAATTCCGAAGCTGCTAAAAAAGCAGCAGAGAAAAAGATGCTGGAAAAAATTTATGCAGATGTAAAAGAATATTTGATTCCACGCACTGTAAAAAAACTTTCCAAACCTGTTCAAAAATTATTTGATAAAAAAAATATTTTGCATGTTAATCCAACCGGTGTATTTATAATTGGTGGCCCGCATGGTGACAGTGGTTTAACAGGAAGAAAAATTATTGTAGATACTTATGGTGGAAAAGGCGCACATGGTGGCGGTGCTTTTAGTGGTAAAGATCCTTCTAAAGTAGATAGATCAGGAGCTTATGCTGCAAGGCATATTGCAAAAAATATGGTTGCTGCCGGTGTATGCGATGAGGTTTTAGTACAAGTAGCGTATGCCATTGGTGTTGCAAAACCGGTGAGCTTGCATGTGAATACATATAACTCTGCAAAAGTAAAAATGAATGACGGAGATATTAGCGAAATGATTTCACAACTATTTGATATGACTCCTTATGCAATTGAAAAACGATTTAAACTGCGTACACCTATTTATGCAGAAACTGCTGCATATGGTCACATGGGACGAACTCCGCAAACTGTAACTAAGATTTTCAAGAAAATGGATAACGGTATAGAAAAGGAAAAGACAATTGCAGTTGAACTGTTTCCATGGGAAGAAACAGTTAAATACAAATCTGCAATCAAAAAGGCTTTTAAAATTAAATAAGGAGTAATAAAATCTATCCGAGGTAGGTTTTAAGAAAATTACTTGTAGTAGTTTTTCGTAATCTGCGAATTGCTCTTTCTTTTATTTGACGTACACGTTCTCGAGTAAGATCAAATTTCTCCGCTATCTCTTCTAACGTAAAAGGTTGATTACCATTTAATCCAAAATATGCTGCAACAATTTCAGCTTCACGAAATGATAATACTTTTAATGCACGACTAATTTCTCCACGCAAAGAATCATTGATGAGTTCTTTATCCGGATTGGAATTTGAATCTTTATCCATTAAAAAATCAATCATAGTTCCTTCTTCATCACTGTTGATTGGTGCATCCATACTTATATGTTTAATATGCCCATATCTGATATCTTTCAAATCGCTATCCTTCAACTCTAATATTTCTGCAAGCTCTTCCAGAGTAGGTTCTCTTTCCATTTCCTGTTCTAATGAATGGGCTAATCTATTCAGCTTGGTGTAACTACCAATTTTATTTAATGGCATACGCACTAAACGTGATTGCTCCACTATTGAAAGCATAATACTTTGTCGTATCCACCACACTGCATAGGAAATAAATTTAAATCCTTTGGTTTCATCAAACCGCTGAGCGGCTTTTATCAAACCAACATTGCCTTCATTGATAAGATCTGAAAGTGATAAACCCTGACCTTGATATTGTTTTGCAACAGAAACTACAAAGCGCAAATTTGCTTTTGTTAGTTTTTCTAAAGCTAACCTATCCCCTTCACGAATGCGTTTTGCTAATATTACTTCTTCATCTGCAGTGATCAATTGAATTTTACCGATATCGGTTAAATATTTTTCAAGAGAATCAGATTCTCTCGCAGTAATTGAAGCAGAAATTCTTAATTGCCTCACAGTAGTTTTTGTTTAAATGGTTAAGTTAAACTGAGGTGCTACGATAAAGATAAATAAAAATTACGGGCATTGTAGAAATTTTCCACAATGCCCGTATCTAAGTAAATACAATTTATTTTTTATTCCGCTCTTGGCTCTACTTTTTGTGGTGGACGTTCTAATAATACTTTTCTTGATAAGCGGAATTTTCCAGTTTTTTTATCTACTTCAATTAATTTCACTTTCAACATATCTCCTTCTTTAAGAATCCCATCTAATGATTGTAATCTCTGCCAGCTTATTTCTGAAATATGTAATAAACCTTCTTTGCCCGGTAAGAATTCTACGAATGCACCAAACTCTACAATTTTTTTCACCTTGCCTTCATACACTTCATCTACCTCGGGAATTGCAGTGATACCTTTAATTCTTGCTCTTGCTTTTTCAATACTTTCTTTATTCGGTGATGCAATATCAATTACACCGTGATCACCTACTTCTTCAATATTAATTGTACAGCCTGTTTCACGCTGCATCTCCTGAATTATTTTTCCGCCTGGTCCGATTACAGCACCAATATATTCACGAGGAATAATTATTTGTTCAATACGAGGCACGGTTGGTTTAAAATCTGCTCTTGGTTCTGACATCGTTTTTGCCATTTCACCAAGAATATGAAGTCGTCCACGTTTTGCTTGTAATAATGCTTCCTTTACTACTTCGTAATTTAATCCATCAACTTTAATATCCATTTGCGTTGCAGTAATTCCATCTGCAGTTCCTGTAACTTTAAAATCCATATCACCTAAATGATCCTCATCGCCAAGTATATCAGAAAGAATTGCATATCGACTCATTCCTTTTTCAGAAATTAAACCCATCGCAATACCCGCAACTGCCTTTTTTACTTTAAGTCCGGAATCCATTAATGCAAGTGAAGCAGCACAAACCGTTGCCATTGATGATGAACCATTTGATTCTAAAATATCAGATACAATACGGATTGTATAAATATTATCTTCTGGTAAAATATATTTTACTGCACGCATTGCAAGGTTGCCATGACCTACTTCTCTTCTGCCGGTGCCACGCATTGGTTTTGCTTCCCCAGTTGAAAAAGGAGGGAAATTATAATGCAATAAAAATTTTGATTCACCTTCGAAAACAACACCATCAATTAATTGTGCATCTAACTTTGTTCCCATTGTTACAGTAGTTAGTGATTGTGTTTCACCTCTTGTAAAAATTGCAGATCCATGTACTGATGGTAAATAATCCACTTCACTCCATATTGCACGCACTTCATCTAATTTTCTTCCATCTAATCGCTGACGATCAGTAAGAATCATTTCACGTATTACATCATATTGCAAATCACCATAATACTTTTTTGCAAATTTTGATTTTGCATCACGCACATCTTCCGGAAAAGTTTCTATATAATCTTTTATGATAGTTTTAAAAGCGGCACTACGATCATGTTTTGAACTTTTTGAATAAGCAACAGCTTTTACTTTTTCACGCAAATCATTATTTAATTGCTCACGCACTTCTTCATCATGATTTTCATGATTATAAACTCTCTTTTCAGTTTTGCCTGTTGCTTGAGTCAATTCATTTAGCACAGCGCATTGAATTTTTATATTCTCGTGAGCAAACTTTATTGCTTCCAGCATATCCATTTCATCCACCTCTTTCAATCCACCTTCCACCATCATAATATTATCAATGGTTCCTGCAACAATAATATCAATATCACTTTCACTCATTGAAGAGAGAACAGGATTTGCAACAAACTTTCCATCAATACGACCGACTCTTAATTCAGATACAGGTCCGTTAAACGGAATATCAGATACTGCTAAAGCAGCGGCGGCAGCCAAACATGCAAGTGCATCCGGTAATATATTTGGATCCAATGAAATTAACGTAACTAATACTTGTGTTTCTGCATGATAATTTTCAGGAAACAGCGGACGCAATGCACGATCAATTAATCTGCTGATTAATATTTCATATTCCGAAGGTCTTGCTTCACGTTTTAAAAATCCACCGGGGAATCTTCCCGCAGCGGAATAACTCTCACGATAATCAACAGTCAGTGGCATAAAGTCAACATCTTCTTTTGCTTCTTGTGCTGAAACAACTGTAGCCAATAACATTGTACCACCTTGACGTACAACAACGGAACCGTCGGCCTGCTTTGCTAACTTGCCGGTTTCAATCTCTATAATTTGTCCGTTGCTTAATTCAATTTTTTTATTAATAATATTCATTGTAAATAATAATAGGTTGATTAATAAAAAAAGGCTATGCTTTTAACTAATCTGCATAGCCCCTCTTCGTTTGCTTTTCTTTTATCGTCTGATTCCGAGCTTCTCAATTAATGCCCTGTATCCTACAATATCATTTTTCATCATATAGTTGAGGAAACGGCGTCTTTTACCAACCAGCATCAGTAAGCTGCGCTTGGTAGCATGATCTTTTTTATTCACTTTCAAGTGCTCTGTTAAATGATTGATGCGCTCGGTAAATAATGCAATTTGGGATTCTACTGATCCACTATTGTTTTCAGAACCACCGTGTTCTTTAAAAATTGCTTTCCGCTTTTCTGCTGTTATTGTAGCCATGTAATTCTATTCTATTTAAGGACGGCAAAGATAGGTAAGAAAGGTGGAAATAAAAAGATATTAATAGATAGATGTAAGGGTCATTCTAATTGTGAGGAAAGGCCTAGTTTAATTTCTAAAATAGCTAAGCAGTTTGATAATTTCCTCTTTTAGTTTTTTTCGTTCTACAATCAAATCAAGAAAACCTGTTTCCAATACAAATTCACTTTGTTGAAATCCTTTAGGCAAATCTTTCTTGATTGTTTCCTTTACCACTCGTGGTCCGGCAAAACCTATCATAGCTTTTGGCTCTGCCATATTAATATCTCCCAGCATAGCATAACTTGCCGTAACTCCGCCTGTTGTAGGATCCGTACATAAAGAAATGTATGGCAGTTTATGTTTACTAAGTAAGGTGAGTTTCGATGACGTTTTCGCCATTTGCATCAATGAAAATCCACTTTCCATCATACGGGCACCACCGGATTTAGATATGATAATAAATGAAGATTTTGTTTTTATAGCATGATCAATTCCTTTACTTATGCGCTCTCCAACCACAACACCCATTGAACCTCCTATAAACTCAAAGTTCATACATGCAATTGTTACAGGGTGCCCATCCATATCACCGTATCCAACACTGATGGCATCTGTATAACCTGATTTTTCATAAGCATCCTTTAGCCTTTGTTCATAAGGCTTGAGGTCAACAAATTTGAGTGCATCCTTAGAAATGATATTTTCAAAAAGTAATTCGTACTTTCCTTCATCAAATAGAAAAGAAAAATATTGTTTGGAACCAATTCGACCGTGATAACCACAATTGGGGCAACACCATAAATTATCCTCGTGGGCTTTTACGGTGGTGGTTTTTTTACATTCAGGGCATTTATACCAAATGCCTTCAGGTGTATCAATCTTTTCTTTGGTAGAAGTTTGAATTCCCTCTTTTTTCCTGTTAAACCAACTCAAGGTGATTCTTATTTAATTTCTCCTCAGCAAAAATGCATGCGGGGAGAGCAAATGTATAAAATAATTTTTCTGCTAATCAGGCTATAGTTACATCATTACTTAGGTAAACATCTTGAATGGCATTTAATATAGTTACCCCTTCCTGCATCGGGCGTTGAAAAGCTTTACGACCACTGATAAGTCCCATACCTCCTGCTCTTTTATTAATAACCGCAGTGGTAACAGCCTCCGCCATATCAGATGCACCGGATGAAGCACCGCCGGAATTAATCAACCCGGCTCTACCCATATAACAATTGGCAACTTGATAGCGACAAAGGTCAACAGGATGATCGGTTGTTAATTCAGAATAAATGCGTTTATCATTTTTACCATAAGGAGATTCCTTGCTGTTTAAAGCTAAATAACCACCATTATTTTCAGGCAATTTTTGCTTGATAATATCCGCTTGAATGGTTACGCCTAAATGATTAGCCTGGCTGGTAAGGTCAGTCGAAACATGGTAATCTTTATCTTTCTTAAACTCAGGGTTGCGCAGGTAACACCAAAGTATTGTAGCCATTCCCAGCTCATGTGCTATTTCAAAAGCTTTGCTTACTTCCTGTATCTGTCGAGTAGAATTATCAGAACCAAAATAAATTGTTGCTCCAACAGCAACTGCGCCCATATTCCATGCAGACTTAATGGAAGCAAACATGATCTGATCAAATTTATTCGGGTATGTCAAAAATTCGTTGTGATTAATTTTTACGATAAATGGAATGCGATGCGCATATTTTCTAGCCACTATTCCCAACCCTCCAAATGTACTTGCCACAGCATTGCAGCCACCCTCTATACTCAACTTCACAATATTTTCCGGATCAAAATACAAAGGGTTTGCAGCAAAGGATGCACCTGCGGAGTGTTCAATTCCTTGATCTACAGGCAAAATAGATAAATATCCTGTGTTTGCAAGGCGACCATTGCCAAACAAGGATTGTAAACTACGCAACACTTGCGGATTGCGATCACTATTCATCCATACTCTTTCGATAAAATCAGAACCGGGTAAATGCAATGATTCTTTTGAAATAGTATTGCATGTATGATTCAGCAGGTATTCTGCTTTATCTCCTAAAAGACTACTGATATTATTTATAGACATAATGAGTGTTTTAAATTTTTGATTATCGCAAATATAAGAATGCTGTTTTCGGAATCACAAGAAGTATCAGCCATTTGCCTGCTGACCTGTATTTCTGGTAACAATTGTAAAAGCAAAATTTGGCCCTTTTCCAAGTTTATAGGCCATAGTAGTCCAAAGATTTGCAAGACTTTCCAGCATGGGCGCATTTTCCAATCCACCCACATCCACCACTGTAAATCCAAGTTCTTCAGCAAGTTGCGTTACCACTTCTTTTGAATTTTTTTCATTCCCGCAAATAAATGTTTCTATGGGCAATCCATTGTAAATTGGATTGCTAAGATTTGCAGAACCTGTAGTATTAAAAGCCTTTACAATATTATCATTTCCTGTCCAGGCTTGTATAGCTTCCGCAGCCGAATCAAAAGGATCTGTTGCTACTGAAATAGGATTGGTAGCATCAATAATTATTTTATCATCCCATTCAATGTTGATTGCCTTTATCACATCATCCGCAATGCCAAATGGCAATGCAATTAAAATAACTTCTGCATCATTACAAGCTTCCTGAAATCCATTCACCTTAGCACCTGTTTCAATAGCATTCCATGCTTTCTGACTTTGTGTATCTCTAACTCCAAAAGTTATTTCATGACCTTTCTTCAGCCATTTAATACCTGCTGCTAATCCAATATTACCGGCTCCAAGAATTGCTATGCGCATATAATTATTTTAGTAAAAAAATGCAGCAGTGATTTCACCTGCTGCATTTTTATTGAATGTTATTTTACGATTATTAATTCGTCAATAATATTTTTTGCTCCACCTAACTTTTCAATTACGAAAAGGACATACCGTATATCCACGTTAATTGTTCTGTTCATATTTGGATCAAAAATATAATCACCCGGTGTGCCTTCGTAGTTTCCGTCAAAGGCAAGTCCGATAATATGTCCCTTGTCGTTCATAATTGGACTTCCACTATTGCCACCGGTAATATCATTATCAGAAAGAAAACATACCGGCATTCTACCTGAAGCATCCGCATATTGACCGTAATCCTTTTTTTTGTAAAGCTCATAGAGTTTATCCGGCACTATAAATTCTTCATCTGTATTATCCATTTTTTCCATTACACCTTCCAGATAAGTAATAGAATGATATTCAATACCATCTCTCGGAGAATACGGATTTACTTTTCCATAAGTAAGGCGCAATGTAAAATTGGCGTCGGGATAAAATGCTTTTTCAGGATGCATTTGCATTTGTGCTGCCATATAGGTTCTGTTCAATACACTGATCTGTTGTTTTGCTGCAACAAATTGCGGACGAATGCTCATGGCACTTTCATACAACCCGGTATAAAAAGAATACAGCGGATCTGCATTTAACTTTTTCAGTTTGGGTTTATCTAAAAATGCATTCAATTTTTCGGGTGATGCAATAATAGAATTTGCAAATGCATTTTTTGTCCATGTATCAATTTTCTCATTATCATCGGCTCCATTTGTTTTAGATAAAATATCTTTTACTACCTGTGGCTTTTGATCTTCCGTTAATTTATTATTTAATAGTTTAATAAATGCAGCAGTCTTATTGAGATCTACCCCAGGATAATAATTTACAAAAGTTTCATCAGCTCCGCTGCGTATAATTGCAATAGTTTCATCTAGATCTTCATCGCTGATATTTTTATCTGCAAGCATTGTTGCCAACTCATTTAAATCTCTTGAAAGACTTCCAGGAGTGCTAAGTAACACTGGATAAATTTTGTAATAATATTCTTTATTCACTACACTTAAATCACTATATGCCGCTTTCAAATCCAGAAGCAAGCTGCCATACATTTCTTTTACTTCGCCGCCTTGTTTATTTACCCATGCTTCAAAAGCTTTTTCTTCATTTTGTTTGTAAGCAACCGCATCCAATACTTTCGTCATACCTGATATTTGCCCTGTATATAATTTCAGTGCATTCTTCAAACTAGAATAATCGGGTGCAATAGCAAGTCTTGTCGCAACATCTTTATCCATTTCAACTTTCATTGCTTCTGTTGCTGCTGTAAAAACATCCACTTGAGCAGGGTTGCTTTCTGTAATTATTTCCTGCATTGCAAAACTGGTTAGATATCTATTTGTTGAACCGGGATAACCCATAATCATTGTGAAATCTCCATCCTTAACTCCGCTGATATCAACGGTCAAAAATTTCTTTGGCTTATAAGGCACATTTGATTCAGAATAAGCAGCCGGCTCATTATTCGCATCCGCATACACTCTGAAAATAGAAAAGTCTCCAGTATGTCTCGGCCACATCCAGTTGTCGGTATCAGCACCATAATTGCCGATAGAAGCGGGAGGAACACCAACAAGACGCACATCATCATACTCCTTCATATAAAAAATAAAATATTGATTACCGTTAAACATAGGTTCAATATTTACAATTAATCCGGAGGACTCAGTTTCACGATCTGTAATTCTGGAAATAATTTCTCTTGCTTTCATTTGGCGAGATGTATTATCCAATCCGGCAAGAAAAGGAATAATGGAATCTGTAATATTATTTGCACGCACTAACATTTCTACATACAAACCTTCAATCGGAATTTCTTCAGAATAATTTTTTGACCAAAAACCATTGTCGAGATAATTATTTTCCGGACTACTTACCCCTGCTACTGCATCATATCCGCAATGATGATTTGTGAAAACAAGTCCATTAGCAGAAACAAATTCACCGGTACAAAATCCACCGAAAACCATTACCGCATCTTTTAAACTTGGCTTATCAATATTATAGATATCGGAAGCTGTAAGTTCAAAACCCAGCTTTTTCATTTCCTTAATATTAATATCCGTAATTACAGAAACTAACCACATACCTTCATCCGGCATTGGATGTGGTAGAGAAGCTTTACTCACAAATGGAATAAGCACAAGGGATATCAGCAACAATTTCAGCTTTTGCATTACTATTTTTTTTTAATTAAAAGTGTAAAAAATATCGGTCGCTAAGATAATAGCTTAATTTATTGATTAGAAAAAAGTATGTGAATTGACATAAAAAAAGCGGCAAATACCGCTTAAATAAGATAGCTTAAATTTATTTATATTTCTTTCATGAATCGCTTGGTAATTAGCTTAGTACCATTACTCATACCGGCGATAAAATAAACACCCGGTTGTAATTCACTCAGATTTACAGAGATAACTTGCTTGCCCTGTTCAGGAATTATAGAGAGTATTTCTTTACCTACAATATTTAAAATAACTATGCGATCAATATTTTTAGAAAAATTCACGGTTGCAAAAGCCTTTACCGGATTAGGATAGATAGACACGTCGGTACCATCTATATAACTCTCAATATATACTGAATTATTTTCGGTATATACAGCAGCAACTGAAGTTTGAACGGCTAATAGTGCCAAACAGAAAACTAAAATTGTGAGAGAAACTTGAGTGTATATTTTTGCCATAGGCCGCTATAAAAAAATTATGTGTAAAAATAAGCATCTTATACTTATGAATCAATTGGTTTGTTACGTCACTCTGTTAATTAACAGGGATTAACAAATTACAAGTTATCAAGATCAAAGTCATCATCACTCATTGTTTCGCCTGTGAATACACTGGAAAATAAATCTCTGAATTGTGTACCATCATGCAACAATCCTTTACTCAACATAGAATATTCACTTAATCCATGTAATACAAATTCCATCATAAAATACTTTTCTGCAATTTCAATATTTGGAAATTTTTTCTCCACCAAATGCTTCAAGCCCGGAACTGCATCTAAATTTTTGCGATATTCTTTTTCAGTGATATCGTTTAAAATATCTAATTGATTGCCCTCAATAAACCAATCTACAATTTCCTTATATGGTCCTGCTTTTTTTTCTTGCTTTATCTTTTTTGATTTCTCCGGAGCAGGAAAATATTTTACAAATTGACTTCGAATTGCTTTGCCGATTAAATTTAATGCGACAATAAAAGGACCTTCCTGTTCGCCTTCATAAACTAATTCCAATTTCCCGGTAATGGAAGGAATCACTCCCCAAAAATCTGAGACACGTACAAACGTTTTCTTTTCGCCATTCATCAAACATCTTCTTTCCGCAGCGCTCACTAAATTTTCTTTTGCAGTAATTGTCATCCTTGCAGACACTCCACTTTTCTGATCCACAAATTCATTTTGTCTGGCTTCAAATGCAATTTGCTCAATTAAATCTTCTGCCAAATCATTTAATTGCACAATAGATTGTTCAGGATGAATTGCTGCTTCTTGTTCTGTAATTTTTTTTGAGACCAGAATATCTTTTGGATAGTGTGTCAAAATCTGACTTTCAATTCTATCCTTTAACGGCGTAATTATAGAACCACGATTTGTATAGTCTTCCGGATTTGCAGTAAATATAAATTGCATATCTAAATGCAATCTCACTTTAAAACCACGAATCTGAATATCACCTTCCTGCAAAATATTAAACAAGGCCACTTGTATTCTCGCTTGCAAATCAGGTAATTCATTAATAACAAAAATGCAACGATGCGATCTTGGAATTAATCCAAAATGAATAACACGTTCATCGGAATAAGGCACTTTTAAATTTGCTGCTTTAATCGGATCTACATCACCAATTAAATCAGCAACAGATACATCTGGTGTTGCTAATTTTTCTGTGTAACGTTCCGAACGATGTAACCAACTCACAGGAGTATCGTCGCCCATTTGCGCAACTAAATCATTTCCAAATCTGGATACAGGTTGTAGTGGATCATCATTTAATTCGCTGCCGGTAATTACAGGAATATATTCATCCAATAAATCAACTAATAATCTTGCGATACGTGTTTTAGCCTGACCACGCAATCCTAACAAAATAATATTATGTCTTGATAAAATTGCTCGTTCAATATCCGGAATTACCGTATGTTCAAATCCATAAATAGATTCAAATAATTTTTCGCCTTTGCGTAATTTCTTTACCAGATTTTTCCGCAACTCTTCTTTTATTGGAAGTGGCTTATATCCCGATTTTTTTAATTGTGCGAGTGTTGTAATTTCAGTTGTATTCATTCGTATTGTTCAAAATCTTTTTTAAAAAATATTATCGCACATTGCGGCGGCGATTGCGTTCGTAATCTTCAAATATATAATCACCCAATCCTTTCAAACTGGTATAAAATGCTTTGCCCTGATTCACCTTTGTAAACTCTTCTACAAACCTTTGTAAGTACGGATCTTTTGCAATCATAAATGTAGTAATGCGAATTCCCATTCTTCTACAGTAAGCAGCAAGATTTAATGTTTTGTTTAAAATGATTTGATCAATTCCAAAACTATTTTTATAATATTTTCCATTGCGGATAATACAAGTGGGTTTGCCATCCGTAATCATAAATATTTGTTTGTTCGGATTTTTTCTTCTACGCAAAATATCCAATGCTAATTCTAAACCTGCAACTGTATTTGTATGATAAGGTCCTACTTGTAAATACGGTAAATCTTTAATTTCAATCTGCCATGCATCATCACCAAAAGCAATAATGTCTAAAGTATCTTTTGGAAATTTAGTAGTAATCAATTCACTCAATGCCATTGCCACTTTTTTCGCCGGTGTAATTCTATCTTCACCATATAAAATCATGGAGTGCGAAACATCAATCATTAACACGGTAGAAGTTTGTGCTTTATATTCTTTTTCTACAACTACAATATCATCATCATACATTTTAAATTCATCAATACCGTGATTGATGTATGCATTTTTAATGGAGTCAGTAAAATCAATCTGATCTGATGAATCACCGTATTGATAGCTTCTGCGATCTGCACTATTTTCATCACCTGTTCCTGTGAAAGAAGTTTTATGTTGACCTTGTGTTGATTTTTTCAGCTTACCAAAAATTTGTTCAAGAGAAGTTTTGCGAATGGTCTGTTCCATTTTTGCAGTTGGCACCATTCCTACTCCACCTTCCTGTTCTTCTTTTAAATATCCACGATCTTTTAATTCCTGAATAAAATCACCCATACCATATTCTGCTGTTGTGATTTTATATTGCTCATCAATTTGATTCAGCCAATCCAAGGCTTCTGTAACATCACCCGAAGTATAAACCAACAGTTCTTTGAATAAATCAAACAGTGTATCAAAAGTTGATTTAAGTTGTTCTATATATTTTGAAAAACGATTGCCCAGCATTTTTTAAAATCCTTTTCTATGCAATGAAATATTATCAATTTGTCCGCCGTATAAAACATTTCTTATTCCGGCACCATTTAAAAAATCATGCGGAAAACCCAATTCAATTTTACTCACTTCATCCAATCTCTCTAATTGTTCTTTTGTGAATTCTACTTCTGTTGCCATCAAATTTTCATGCAATTGTTCTGCATTTCTTGCACCTGCAATCGGGATAATATTATTTCCCTGTTGCATTACCCATGCGATTGCAATTTGCGATGGTTGTTTATTTAATTCCTTTGCAATCGCCACCACTGTTTTTGCAATTTCCATATTCTTTTCACTCAATCGTTTGCTGTGTTCCTTTAAACGTTTCGGATCATCATTTTCTTTTAAATATTTTCCTGTCAATGCACCACCTGCAATTGGCGCCCATGCAACAACCGCAAGATCAAGTGCATTTGCCATTGGAATTAATTCACGTTCCACACTTCTTTGTAATAATGAATATTCAATTTGCAATGCAACAAATGGATTCCATCCCCGCAAATCAGCAATTGCATTTGCACGAGAAACTATCCATGCCGGTGTATCCGAAATTGCAACATACATTACCTTACCGGAGCTAACAAGATCATCCATTGCACGCAATACTTCTTCTATATGTGTTGTATAATCCCAGGCATGCAAATAAAAAATATCTAAGGATTCTAAACCCAAACGTTGTAAACTTTCATCTACAGATTGCATCATATTTTTTCGATGATTGCCACTTGCATTAATACCATCATCCATTTTCACAATAAGAGAATATTTGGAGGCAATAATTAATTCATTCCGCTTACCAGATTTTTTTATCAGTTCTCCTAACAACTTTTCACTGGTTCCATCTGTATATCTGTTTGCAGTATCAATAAAATTTCCTCCGGCTTCTAAATACGTATTAAATATTTTTTCTGTCTCCGCACTATTTGCACCATAGCCCCATTCTTCACCAAAGGTCATTGTACCCAGACAAATTTCTGAAACACGAAGTCCGCTTCTTCCTAATAATTTGTATCGCATAATGTTGTTGTTAGCTTAAAAACCTGAATAGTTGTCAATAGTTCATGATAGAATGAAAAGCAAACTATTAATTTCGTGCGGTTAAAAATAATGAAATGAAAAAAATATATTTTGCTGTTTTCTCTATGTTGCTATCCATCCAAATGTATGCACAAGAATCTGATTCAACAATTATTCGAAATATTTATACTGAAATATTATATAATGGTAAATGCTATGAGTGGCTACATGATTTATGTAAAGATGTTGGTCATCGTTTAAGTGGTTCGCCGCAAGCGGATATGGCAGTGCGCTGGGCTAAAGAAACTTTGGATGATGAAGGATTTGATAAAGTGTGGTTACAGGAAGTGATGGTACCTCGCTGGGTGCGTGGACAAAAAGAATATGCTGAAATTATTGGTGTCGGACAAGTAGAAGTGTTGGCCTTGGGTAATTCAATAGCAACACCGGAAGATGGTATTCAGGCACAAGTAATTGAAGTACATAATTTCGATGAATTGCAAAAAATCGGTGCCGAAAATATTAAAGGCAAGATTGTTTTTTTTAATCACTATTGGGAGCATGAATACATCAATACTTTTGAAAGTTATAGTCCTTGTGTAGAGTATCGTTGGAAGGGGCCGAGTGAAGCTGCGAAATATGGAGCAATAGCTGTAGTAGTTAGAAGTGTTGGTTCGGCAAAGGATGAATTTCCACATACAGGCAGCATGCGCTATTTAGATGAGAATAAAAAAATTCCCGCAGTTGCTATCAGCACATTAGATGCAGAATTATTAAGTGCAACATTAACTGAATTCCCTAAAACAGAATTCAAACTTTTAACATGGTGTAAATTTTTACCTGATGTAAAATCTTATAATGTAATTGCAGAAATAACAGGTAGTGAATTTCCAAATGAAGTAATAACTGTTGGTGGACATTTAGATAGTTGGGATGTGGGTGAAGGTGCACATGATGATGGCGCAGGATGCGTGCAAAGTATGGAAGTATTGCGTACAATAAAAGCTTTAGGAATAAAACCAAAACGCACTATAAGATGTGTGTTGTTTATGAATGAAGAAAATGGAAATCGTGGTGGCCATGCTTACGCTGATTGGGCGAAGACAACAAATGAAAAACATATTGCAGCAATGGAAAGTGATGCAGGTGGATATTCACCAAGAGGATTTACTATTGAAGATGATAGTGATGCAATTGTACAAATATTTACTGATCTGAAACCTTTATTTCTTCCTTATGGTGTGTATTATATTCAGCGAGGATATGGTGGAACAGATATCGGTCCGTTAAAGGAATTAGGTACTACATTAATCGGTTTAGTACCCGATTCGCAACGCTATATGGATATTCACCACACTGCAAACGATACATTCGATAAAGTGAATAAACGTGAACTGAGTTTAGGTGCTGCAACTATGACATCTGTGGTTTGGTGGATTAGCGAGAATGGAATTGAGTAGATAATGTGCAAATTAGCAGATGTGTAAATGTGAGAATGATTAGCCGATTAGCAAATGTGTAAATGTGCTAATTGAATGCTCTGCTCATTTGCAAATCAACTAATAAACTTATCAGCTAATCACTTTCACAATTGATAATCAGCTAATCATCTAATCGGCTAATCGGCTAATTCTCACATCGGCTAATAGGCTAATCATCTTATCAGCTAATCAAACACATTCGCACATTTGCATATTTGCACATTAATTTTGTACAATGAATTATCTGATAAAAAATGCGCAAATAGTTAATGAAGGAAAAATTATTTCTTCTGATGTGTTTATAAAAAATGAACGAATTGAACGTATTGATCCGAATATTTCTGTTAAAGAAAAAGTGGAAATTATTGATGCTGCGGGTTTATTTCTTATGCCGGGAATTATTGATGATCAGGTGCATTTTCGTGAACCGGGTCTTACGCATAAAGAAGATATTTATCATGGTTCTAAAGCGGCTGTTGCCGGTGGTGTAACTTCTTTTATGGATATGCCCAATGTAAAACCGCCTTCGCTTACTCAGGATTTATTGCAACAGCGTTATGAAATTGCATCACGCACTTCGCTTGCCAATTATTCTTTCTATATGGGTGTGAGCAATGATAATGTGGAAGAAGTTTTAAAAACAAATCCGGAAACTGTTTGTGGTATAAAAATATTTATGGGTGCATCCACAGGAAATATGTTAGTGGATGATGAACATGTGTTAGTGCAAATATTTAAAAATGCACCTACATTAATTGCAACACATTGTGAGGATGAACAAACAATTCAAAAAAATTTAAAACAGTTTGAAGAAAATTACGGTGATAATATTCCTGTAGAATATCACCCTGTAATTCGCAATGAAGAAGCTTGTTTAATTTCCTCCACTCTTGCCTCCGGACTTGCAAAAAGATTTGACACACGTTTGCATATTTTACACATCAGCACCGCCGATGAAATTGCGTTGTTTGATAATACCATTCCATTAAAAGATAAAAGATTAACTGCTGAAGTATGTGTGCATCATTTATTTTTTGATGCGGATGATTATGAAAAACTCGGTAGTAGAATAAAATGGAATCCGGCAGTAAAAGATAAAAAGCATAAACCGCAATTATTAAATGCATTATTAGATAATCATTTTGATGTAATAGCAACCGACCATGCGCCGCATACAATAGAAGAAAAATCAAATCCTTATACAACATGTCCATCGGGTGCGCCAATGGTGCAACACAGCATAAACATCATGATGCAATTTTATAATGAAGGAAAAATATCATTGGAAAAAATTGCAGAAAAAATGAGTCATAATGTAGCAACCTGTTTCCGCATAAAAGAAAGAGGATTTATTCGTGAAGGATATTATGCTGATATGTATTTATTAGACACACAAAAACAATGGCGGGTTACCAAAGAAAATATTTTATACAAATGCGGTTGGAGTCCATTAGAAAATTATACTATGCATGGCAAAGTAGAACAAACATTTGTCAGCGGCAAACGAGTTTATAATAGTGGCATTTTTGATGAAGCGGTGAGAGGGAAAAGGATGGGGTTTTTTAAATTGTAGAATTGGAGAATTGTGTAACTGTCGAATCGTGGAATCGTGGAATCGGAAAAAGCGAAGGCGAATGTCGAAGGCAATAGCTTGCTTTGAGTAACATTGAAAATCATTATTCATTAATGAAAATGAATGATATTGTTTAACCTGAAACATAGAATAAGAAACTTCGATTTTTTTTTCAATGGTCATAGTCAATGGTCTAAGTTTTCACTAACGGCGATAGAGTTTATCAATTATAATACGCTGAGTGCTGTTCCAGTGACTCGGCGGGTACAACACTTTTGTAAATTGGAGTGTGGTTTATAGCAATTACAATATTAATGAGGAGATGAGGGGACAAAGAATATTATTTAATACCTAATCGTATTATTCTGTTTTATTGCTTTTTACAAATTATTTTCGTCACCTTCCAATTTTTCAATTTCTACTTTATTGGAGGTGTAAATATTTATAAGAATAATAAATAGACTCAACATAAGTGGGCCATATAATATTCCGAGTATTCCAAACAAAGGAATTCCTATAACAACACCTATAATCGTGATCAAAGGATGGGTGTTTGCAATTTTTCTTCCGATTGCCATACGAATAAAATTATCTATGGTTGTTACAATTAAGTAACCATAAACAATGATCCCAATTCCTGCAATTGAATTTCCATTTGATAATTCAATGAGACCTGCCGGTATGAAAATAAGAGGAGCTCCAAACATGGGTATCATGGATAAGAATGTTCCAATTACGCCCCAAAATACCGGTTCCGGAATACCGAATATTAAAAATCCGATTCCCAAGAGTGTTCCCTGAATAATTGCAATCAGCCCCTGACCTAAAATATTTGAATAGGTCATATTGCGTAATTCATTTCCTATTCTTACAGAATTTGATTTTATAAAAGGTAAGTAATGCACGAGACCGTTTTCAAATTGCCTGAAGTTTTTCATGGTAAAATATAAAGTAAAATACATCACGAGGATCTGGACAAATGTATTTGCAGCGCCGTTAACAATAGAACCGAATAAAGCAGCAGCTCCAGCTTTTAAATTAGTAATTGTTTCATTAATAAGATCGGGTTCATTTAATTTTTCAGTTGCAAACCGGTCTATATTTTTTAATATTTCCTCGGTAATTTCAGGATTGTTGATATAAAAAATAACCCTGTTGGAAATAAGTTTTATAAGAAAAAAGATGGGTATAATAATACACACAAAGGAAAGAAACAGAATTAATGCAGTTGATAAACCTTTGTTCCATTTTCTTTTTTCCTGTAGATAAATATTTAACGGACGAAAGATGACATAAATAATTATTGCACCTAACAAACCACCTAATATTCCCACCAATTCCAATGCAATGAATATTCCTATGAAAATGATAATAATTAATATAAGGATATTTCTTTGTTTTAACGCTGTAATGCTAAGTGGCATAGTAATTTTTATATATAAAGGTAAAAATAAAAGTAGTTAATAATTACAAGATACTTTGTAATAATATTAGATTATTAAATGGGTAAAATATCCCACAATGAGTTAATGGAAAACAATTTTTTTAAAGTGTACTAATTATTTCTTCTTCCCTTTTCGCATTGCTTCTTGCTGCTTCATTGCATCTTCTAATCGCTGTGCAAATTTTGATTTTTTCACTGGCTTCGTTTTGTTTTCCTGTATTTGTGCATGAATGGTTTCATCATTTATTAAGAAGCGACGAATACCCCATTGTTGTCCGAAGGTTACCATATTACTTACGAAATAATAATAGGTTAATCCGGCTGGTGAATTATTCAGGAAGAATAAAAAGAAAACAGGCATCATATATTGCACCCAACGCATTTCTTTTGTAAGTCCGGATGCTTGCGTCATGTTCATGCGCATATATAAAATGGAAGAGAGCGTCATCAGTACACAAAAAATACTGAGGTGACTTCCTATAAATGGAATGTCGGCACTCCAATGAATAATATCATCATAACTGGATAAATCATCTGCCCATAAAAATGATTGCTGACGTAATTCAATAGCTCCCGGAAAGAATCGGAATAAGGCAATGAGGATAGGCATAGAAAGTAAAGTAGGAATACAACCACCCAATGGATTTACTCCAGCCTTTCTAAACAATTTTAATTGCTCTTGCCCCATCTTCGCCTGATCATCTTTCAGCTTTTCTTTCATCTCTGCAATCTCAGGTTGCAACACCCGCATTTTTGCCATGGATAAATAGGAGCGATAAGTAAGTGGAGTTAATGCGATTTTAATAATGAGCGTCATCAAGAAAATAATTAACCCATAATTATTTAAAAATCCACCGAGGAAATTAAATAATGGTATAACTACCCAACGATTTATTACACGAAAAATACTGGTGCCTGTAGGAATAATATCTTCCAGACCAATACCAAGTTCTTTTAACTCCGAATATTTGTTTGGTGCGAAATACCATTGCATCGGTACTTCAAATTGCGATTGATTATTGAAGGTGATAAATAATTCAGCATTACATCTTTTTACAAAAGCTGTTGTGTCTTCTTCATCAGAGTAAATACTCATGTTACCCTGATTATCAAAACCATTTTTAGCAATGAGTGTAGTATTAAAAAATTGCTGCTGACAACTCAACCATTTTACTGTTGCATCAAAATCTATGTTTCCATTCGAGGATTTATAATCTAAATCGCCGTTTTTATAACTGAAATAAAATTTAGAATACTGTCGCTCGTATTTAATATTTTTTTCCTGCTCCTGCATATCATTCTGCCAATTGAGTTTCATAAAAGCAAGATTTGCAGGAATCACATTATTAAAACCGGTGAGTTTTATTTTATAATCAACCAAATAACTTGTATCGTTGAAGGAATAAATCTGATCAAAATATTTTCCTTCACCTGCGCTTGCACGAAACGTAATTGACTTACCCGGAATATTTTCAAGTACATTAAAATAGAGACTATCGGTATTTAATAATTTATCGTTGTCATAATAAAAAGTATAATTAAAATAATTGTGTTCTCCATTTACCAAATACAAAGGACCGCCATCGTATTGTTTGTAATCCTTCAATTGTACTCTTTCTATATCACCACCTTTATTGTCAAAAGTGATTTGCAATTTATCATTCTCTAAAACAATTAATTCTTTTTCACCTTGCATGGATTCTGCAAACGGCCCGGTATATTTTTGAGTGGTATCTTTTTCGGAAATAATAACAGGTTGCGTTGTACTTAATGTATCATACAAGTTCAGCAATTCAGTTTCAGAAAGTGAGTCTGTAGTAATTGTAGAATCTGCATGCGCTTTTGCCCAGGCAATTCTTTCATTTTTAATAATCTGGAGACTATCGGCTATGCGCATCTCTTGTGCAACACGAATACTATCCTGTTGCATCACTTCCTGCACCCTTGCCTTTTGTGAAATTCTACTTTGTATAGTGAGATACCCGATAAACAATGCGCCGAGCAACACAAATCCAATAATTGTATTACGATCCATATTTGAGCCGCAAAGCTAAACAGATTTAGCTAAAGCACTAATCAAAGCTATGCTTGCAGTTTTGCTCTGTGTTTTGAAGTAATTAAATCCGCAGATTGTGGATTTTCTTTATGTTGGATAGCTGCCTTTACAAATTCAACAAACAACGGATGCGGCTGCTCCACTTTGCTTTTTAATTCAGGATGAAACTGCACACCTACAAACCAAGGATGATTTTTTAATTCTACAATTTCAATTAAATTCTGTTGTGGATTTAAACCCGTTGCCATCATTCCTGCCGCTTCAAAATCTTTCAGATAAGTATTATTGAATTCGTAGCGATGGCGATGGCGTTCACTTATGGATTGAGATTTATAAGCTTCATACGCATGTGTCTTTTTAAATATTTTGCAATCATAAGCACCGAGACGCATCGTACCACCCATATCCACCACTTCCTTTTGTTCTTCCATTTTATCAATCACCGGATATTTTGTTTTCGCATTCATTTCAGTGGAATGCGCATCCTCCATTTTCAACACATTGCGTGCAAATTCAACTACACAACACTGCATACCGAGACATATACCAAAGAAAGGAATATTATTTTCACGTACAAATTGAATGGCGGTAATTTTCCCTTCAATACCTCTTTCACCAAATCCGGGTGCTACCAAAATTCCATCCATATCACCGATTTTTTCTTGCACATTTTCCGGTGTAATAAATTCTGATTGGATGTAACTCACCTCTATTTTACATTCATTTTCTGCACCTGCATGAATAAAAGATTCTAATATAGATTTATACGCATCCTGCAATTCCACATACTTTCCAACTAAAGCAATTTTTACTGTTTTCGTTGGATTTTTTAAACGACTTAAAAATTCTTTCCATGTAGTTAAATCCGGCTCGCCATGATGCGGCAATTTTAATTTTGCCAAAACAATATCATCCAGATTTTCTTTCAACAAACTCAGAGGTACATCATAAATAGTTTTCACATCAATAGCTTCTATTACTGCATTGATATTTACGTTACAAAACAAGGCGAGTTTTCTGCGCAATTCTTTTGTAAGCGGATGTTCTGTTCTGCATACAAGTATATCTGCTTGTATTCCGGATTCTAATAATAATTTAACTGAGTGTTGTGTTGGTTTTGTTTTTAATTCTCCTGCCGATGCTAAAAACGGAATTAATGTAAGGTGAATAATTATGCAACGAGTATGGCCTAATTTCCATTTCAATTGACGCACTGCTTCTATGTAAGGAAGTGATTCAATATCACCAACAGTACCTCCAATTTCAGTAATTACAATATCGTACTTATCACTTTCACCCAACAACAACATACGACGTTGAATCTCGTCGGTAATATGTGGAATTACCTGCACAGTTTTACCGAGATAATCTCCTGCACGTTCTCGATTAATTACAGTTTGATATACTGCACCTGTAGTAACATTATTTGCTTGTGATGTTTCCACACCCAGAAATCTTTCATAATGTCCAAGATCTAAATCTGTTTCAGCACCATCATCGGTAACGTAACATTCGCCGTGTTCATACGGATTTAATGTTCCCGGGTCCACATTGATATAAGGATCGAATTTCTGAATGGTAACACGGAGTCCGTGGCCTTGCAGAAGTCTTGCTAATGATGCGGAAAAGATGCCTTTGCCTAAGGAAGAAGTTACGCCACCCGTAACGAAAATGTACTTACAATTTGATTTCATAGTTTGAAATGTTACGGGTTTTAAAGGTAGAACAAATTTTGAAGGTCAGTAATAAAATAGCGTAATTGTATTTCAACAATTTGTGCAAATTGGAATTTGTATTTTCAGAAAATAGAATTATTGTATTCGGAGTAATGCGTTTTCAAAGTCATCCGGTGTATCAATTCCGACACTTTCAAAAGCAGTATTTATTACCCGCACTTTATAGCCATGATGCAGCCATCGCAATTGTTCCAGCGATTCTGTTTTTTCCAGTTTAACCGGCGAGAGTTGAATAATTTTTTTTAATGTTTTGGATTTGTATCCATAGATCCCAATGTGTTTTTGAAAAGGAAACGCTTCTAACCATTTCACCGGTTCTGCAATTTCTTTTCCACTGCGGAAATAAGGAATAGGATTGCGTGAAAAATACATAGCATCTTTTTGTTTATTGCAAACCACTTTCACCACATTCGGATTAAAAATTTCTTCTGCATTTGTAATGCGAAAAGAAAGAGTTGCAATATCAATATCTGAATCGGTGAATGCTTTAATAATTGAACGTATTTGTTGTGGTTCAATAAAAGGCTCATCACCCTGAACATTAATAACTACATCAAAATTTTTTTTAAGCTTGCGCATTACTTCACCACATCTCTCAGTTCCGCTATGATGTTTTGCAGAAGTCATTATCACATTTCCTTTATGCATTTTCACATGATCATAAATACGTTTATCATCGGTGGCTACAATTACTTCATGTAGTTGTTTTACTTTTTTCACTTGATAATAAACCCGCATTATCATACTTGTATCGCCAATCATTGCCAAAGGTTTTCCGGGGAAACGAGTGCTTGCATATCTTGCCGGAATTATTGCTAATACTTTCATTTAAAATTTAATTTTTCTAACAACAACAAAACTGTTTTTAGCAGCAATCACTTTCACGTGATCTCCTTTGGAAATATAATCGCCTTCTGTTTGTCCGTCAATCCATTCACCTTCAATTTCAATTTTTCCTGCAGGTCGCAAATCAGTAACAGCAATTCCAGTTTTTCCCACGAAGGCGGGTAATATTAAAATATTTGTGTGATAACCTTCATCACTCATTTCACTTGTTTGCAAGGATATTTTTTTAAATAATCCTGAGTTGAGAAAGCGACCAAAAAATCCGATAATAACTATTAGTGTAAATATTATTGCCGCAATAACGATACTAAAAGATTCTGCAATTGCGCCTGTGCCGGTAAAATCAAAATTGAATCCTCGATTTTGCAGCATACTTAAAAGCAATCCTGTAACGATAAATGCAATTCCTGAAATTCCGGCAATTCCAAAGCCTGGGATTACAAAAATTTCAAGAGCAAGTAAAATCAATCCGACGACAAATAATAGTATCTCCCAGTTTTGTGCAAGTCCTTCAAAATATAATGGTGCGAAATATAATAGTGCAGCAACAATTGCAATCACTAAAGGAAAACCAATACCGGGTGTTTGCAATTCAAAATACAATCCCAGAAAAATAAAAGTGATACATAAACCCCGCAACACAGGATTCAGAAAAAATCCCATCATCTTATCAATGAATGTGGATTCATATTTCACCATTTCATAATTTGTAATTCCCGCAGCAGCAAGTGCAGCTTCCGCATTTTCTGCCTGAGCTTCACAAAAACCATATTGAATTGCTTCCTTAGTTGTGAATGTCAACACTTTGCCCGAATCAATAATCCCGGGAATAGTTTTAATAGAACCCACCATTGCTTCCGCCATTTCCGGATTTCTATTATTTGCTTCTGCTGTTGCCCGCATCATTCCACGCATATAACTCTGATATTTATCCGCCATTACATTTCCGCTTTGATCAACCACACTAGCAGCACCAATTTTTGCAAACGAATTCATATAAATACTATCGCAGGCTATTGCTATTAATGCACCCGCAGAAGCCGCATTGTTGGTGACATGTACTATTACCGGAATTTTGGTTGCCAGCAATTTCGTGCGAATACTATCAGCAGCATCCAGCATTCCGCCATAAGTATCCATACTGATTAGAATATAATCTGCCTGAATTTCTTCTGCTTGTTCTACTGCATTTTTCACAGTGCGCCAGGCAGCAGGCATTATATCTTCATGTATTTCAAAATACAAAACCTTCTTTTGTTCGCTATTATCCACACTGCTTAAAGCGGAGACAACTGTCCACAATAATATAAACCCCACAAAAAAACTGTAAAAACCCTTACGTGCAAAGTATTTATGCATAACCTCAACCTCTATTTTTGCTTGTGAATAAAATGTGTATAAGCAATAAAAACCCTTAAACCCAAGTTTCACTTATGGAAGTTTTACTGCAAAACAAAAATATGAAAAGAATTTGCCTATTGATATTATTAGTTGTTTGGGCATGGAGCCTGATGGCTGCACCCATAGATTCAGTGGGTGTAAAGAATATTTCAGGGCAATCATTTATCGTGTATCAATTAAGTGCGGGGGAAACTGTATATGCTATTAGTCGCAAGTATAACGTAAGCTTTCAAAGCATTACAGAAGCCAATCCCGGAGTAGATATGAATGCCATTAAACTCGGACAGGAAATATTAATTCCTCAAATAAATACTTACACCACTTCTACTAAATCAGCAAACAGCAGTTTTCATATTGTGGCTAAAGGAGAAACAGTGTATAGCATTTCCAAGCAATATTCCACTGAAGTATCAGAATTACAAAAGCTTAATCCTGAAATAAAAGACAATGCGATTAAAATTGGTCAGGTACTTACAATTCCGCAACAACCAAGTGCAAGTGTTCAAAAAGACTACACACTTGTGGAAGAAAATTCCCAATTGATTATTGCAAAAGAGGAAACAAATAATACCACAGAAACTTTAACAGAAATTAAATCGGAGCCGGAAATAGTGTATTCCAAGCCTGACAAGAATAAATCCTTTGCACAACAGTATGCGGAATATCAGTTTATGGATATGGTTACTGTAAGTGAAAAAGGTGTTGCCACTTGGATCGATGGCAGTGCAGACATGCAAATCACCAATGGCAGATATTATGCGTTGAACAATGAAGCCCCTATTGGTTCTATTGTGAAGGTGCGGAATCTGATGAATAATCGGGAGATTTATGCAAAAGTGATTGGCACATTATCTGATACCGAGGTAAGTGACAAAACATTAATAAAACTCTCGGCAGGTGCAGCCGAACAGCTCAATGTACTGGATGCACGTTTCGTTTCTGAAATTTCACATTACGAAGCACGAGAGGAAGTGAAAAAGTAATTAGGTTCAATTGTTTCATAAATTAGGTTCAGAAGCCCCGATTGATTCGGGGTTTTTTTATTTTATTACATACTAACTTAAAATGGTAATAATCAGATTTCTACCTTGAGCATGATTTCGGAATTCACATAAATATATTCCTTGCCATGTTCCCAAATTAAGTTTACCATTTGAAATGGGAATTGAAATATTATTTCCAATAAGAGCAGCTTTAATATGTGCCGGCATATCATCATCGCCTTCCATATCATGTTTGTAATACGGCATTCCTTCAGGGACTAATTTATTAAACACAGTTTCAAAATCAATTCGAACGGTTGCGTCTGCATTTTCATTAATTGTTATTGCCGCTGATGTATGCTGAATAAAAATTTGCAGTAAAGCCGTGGCGGGTAAATTGGGTAAGGCATTTAAAATATGATTATCAATTATATGAAATCCTCTTTTAAACCGTGGAAGTTGTATTTTAAAATGTTGAATCATCTTATTTTATAATTAAATGTTTTGGGTAATTGAAATTAATATCCCTTATGCGAACAAAAATAAATGTGTAATAGCATACTTATTTTTTCCAATCCTGAAGACGATCAAGATATAAATAGGATTCAACAAATTTTCTATGTTCATCACTTGTCATTTTCTCTAACAAATTCAAAGCACTTATATAACTGGTAAGATTGCCATTTGAAGAACTGAATTTTCCATCTTCAACAAAAGAAATCAAACTATCATCTTGCACAATTAATTTCGGATATTCTATTTGTAATTGTTTACCACCTCCAACATAGGTTACTATTTTTTTGCCATCTGCAATTCCTGAAGCACCAACAAGCTGCGCACCTGCACAATTACTTACCGTATATTTTGTTTCCTTATTTTTCTCTCTGATGAAATTCAATATTTTTTCATTGTGCACTTGCGAATACATATCATAAGCACTCGGAATAAATAGTGCTTTTAATTTCGGGCAGTTTTCAAAAGTATAATCAGGAATAATTCTCAATCCTTCTTCGGTAACAATCGGATCTGCAGTTTCTGCAATTGTTATTACATTAAATAATGGTTTTCCTTCAGGTCCGTCGGGTTTTGCAAATACATCCGATGTTGCTGTAAACTCTGTCTGTAAAACGCCATTATAAATTAGAAGGCCAATAGTAGGTAGCTCGGCATTAAATGGTTTTAGATGCGCAGTTAAAGTATCCATTGTTTTTTCAGCATTGGATTGTGCATTCTCTTGCAATTTATTTCCTGAATCATTTGTATTGCAACTAAATAATATTGCTGCAATCACAATTATAAATAAGGCGTTAATCTTTTTCATTTTGATGAATATATTTTCATCCAATATAACATTTAATAAAACAAAAATGTTGGACTGCCTTTGAATATTCTTTTTATCATGCTTACATATTTATTTTTTATAAACTAAATCAATTCATATTCTTAATTATTCTAAGGTTTCCAATTGATTTCAAACTACCTTTGCGCACACTATGGCACAGCCTTCTGGAAATAATTTATGGGGACCGGTAGAGCAAAAAGATAAGAAGCGTATCACCATGCAAGGTATGCGTTCTATAATGAGAATCTTCTCTTACTTGCGTCCTTATAAAACAAAATTTTATATTGGAATTGTCGCCTTATTGCTCAGCAGTTTTACCACAATGTCATTTCCTTTTTTTATGGGGAAACTGATTGATACTTCCTCCTCAAATGCACCTGAAAGTATTTATTCTAACACCAATGCGATTGCACTTATTCTAGTGGGTATTTTAATTTTTCAATCAGCTGTTTCTTATTTCCGTGTGTATTTATTTGCAATTGTTTCTGAGAAAAGTATGGCGGATGTACGCACGAGTTTGTACAATAAATTGATTACGCTTTCCATTCCTTTTTTTGAAGAACATCGTGTGGGTGAATTAACAAGTCGCAGTACTAATGATGTAGATCAATTGCAAGATATGTTGAGTTCAACTCTTCCTGAATTTGTGCGTCAAATTGTTACAATAATTTTTGGATTAGGATTTATATTTTTTATTTCTCCAAAGTTGACCTTATTGATGATTTCTACTTTTCCTGTATTAATTATTCTTGCAGTATTATATGGAAAATATATTCGCACCATTTCTAAAAAAAGGCAAGATGCATTAGCTGAATCCAATGTGGCGGTGGAAGAAACATTACAAAATATTTTTACTGTAAAAGCATTCAGCAACGAGAATTATGAATCGAAACGCTACAAAGGTTTTTTAGAACGTGTTGTTGAAACAGGAATAAAAGGTGCGATGAATCGTGGTGCATTTACCACCTTTTTAATTCTCGGTTTATTTGGTGGATTTGTATTGGTGTTATGGTATGGAACTCTGTTAATGAAAGATGGTGAAATTACAGCCGGCACACTCACTGCATTCATGCTCTATACCGGATTTATTGGTGGCGCTGTTGGTGGACTTGGAGAAATGTATGGTCGTCTTCAAAAAACGGTCGGTGCTACTGAACGCATATTTGAAATCATTGAAGAAGAAGGAGAAATTACTTTGGATAGTGATACACCTAAAACAAAATTGCAAGGTTCTATTCAATTTAAAAATGTAGCATTTACTTATCCCACAAGAAAAGATATCCGTGTATTACAAGATATTAATATTCAAATTGCACCCGGAGAAAAAGTTGCTTTGGCCGGACCAAGCGGCGCAGGAAAATCTACAATTGCGCAATTGATTTTACGATTTTATGAACCCGCAGAAGGTGCATTAATTATGGATGGAAAAAATGCAAATACTTATACATTAAAAGAGTTGCGGAATAATATGGCTATCGTTCCGCAGGAAGTAATTTTATTTGGAGGCACTATTAAAGAAAATATTGCTTACGGAAAACCGGATGCAAATGAACAAGAAATAATGGAAGCTTCGAAGAAAGCAAATGCCTGGGAATTTATTTCAAGATTTCCGGAACAATTAGAAACAATAGTTGGTGAACGTGGTGTAAAATTATCTGGTGGACAACGGCAACGTATTGCCATAGCAAGAGCAATTTTAAAAGACCCTGCAATATTAATTTTAGATGAAGCAACAAGTAGCTTAGATGCGGAGAGTGAAAAATTAGTGCAAGATGCTTTAGAAATTTTAATGGAGAATCGCACAACAATTATTATAGCGCATCGCTTGAGTACTATTCGTAATGTGGACAGAATATTTGTGTTGGAAAATGGTGCAATAAAAGAAGAAGGTACATTTGACATGCTATCAAAAATTGAAGACGGAATTTTCAGTAACTTATTAAAACTGCAATTCAGCGAAAAAGAAATAATAAATTAATTAATGCAATGACTCTTCTGTATTTTATTTTAATAGGCGCACTCGCCGGATGGATTGGTGGCAAACTAATGCGGGGCGAAGGATTTGGACTGATAGGTAATATCGTTGTCGGAATTGTTGGTGCCGTAATCGGCGGATGGATTTTCGATAGTTTAAATATTTCCAGTTCCGGTTTTGCAGGCACCATTGCCAGTTCAGTTGTTGGTGCAGTGTTGTTTTTATTTATTGTTGGATTGATTAAGAATAAATAAAATTATTAATATCCCACCGCACTATCATCACCTCTTTTATCGGCTGCACCTTCTAATGTGCCATTCGCATTTATAAGTATTGCATCCACTCTGCCGATAGCTTCTTTTGATTTAATAGTGTGTCCCATTTTTTGTAGTTGCGATAATGTTGTTGAATCAATTTTATTTCTTTCATATAAAATTTCATCAGGTAGCCATTGATTATGAAAGCGACCTGCATCCACACTTTGTTGCATAGTCATATTAAATTCAATCACGTTGATTATGCATTGAAAAACACTTGTAATAATTGTACTTCCACCCGGGCTGCCGAGCACCATAAACAGGGAATCGTTTTTTGTAACAATAATTGGTGTCATACTGCTCAACATACGTTTACCCGGCGCAATAGCATTTGCTTCGCCACCAACCAAACCATACATATTTGCTTCACCGGGTTTCGCACTGAAATCATCCATTTCATTATTCAATAAAAAGCCTGCACCATTCACTATAATTTTTGAACCATAACTATCATTTAAAGTTGTGGTAACTGCAACAGCATTTCCTTCAGCATCCACAATAGAAAAATGTGTTGTCTCATCACTTTCATGCATTGCAAATTCTCCTGCTTTAATTTCTTTTGATGTCGTTGCATGTTGCGGATTAAAATCCATCATGCGATGTTGTAAATAATTGGAATCAATTAATGAAGAAAGCGGCACATCAAAAAAATCAGGATCACCCAACCATGTTGCTCTATCGGCATACGATCTGCGTTCTGCTTCTGTCATCAGATGTATTGCTTCCACACTTTGAAATCCATAATCTTTAATAGGAAATGTTTCAATCATTCCCATCATTTGCGCAAGACAAACACCACCACTTGCAGGCGGAGGCATACTAATAATTTCATACTCTTTATAATTAAAAGTAATTGGAGTGCGCCAAATAGAATGATAATTTTCAAGATCAGATAATTGCATAATGCCATTACCGTTTTGCATTTCCTGCACAATCAAATTTGCTGTTTCTCCTTTGTAAAAACCATCTCTTCCATTTTGCTGAATACGTTTTAATGTATTTGCCAAATCCGATTGAATTAATGTATCACCAACTTTCCATTCCGTTTCTTTTATAAAATAATTTTTTGTTGGATTTACTTTTTTAAATTCTGCTTTATTGTTGTTAAATTCATTTGCTTGTTGCTCAGTAAGTACAAAACCATTTTCAGCAAGTGCAATTGCAGGTTGCAATAATTTTTCCCAAGCAATAGTGCCATATTTTTTATGTGCTTCCCACATTCCATCTACAGAACCCGGTACACCTGAAGCGAGTTGTGTTGATTCAATCACATTTCTGTTTACTTCACCATCAGATTCTAAATACATATCTCTATTCGAATTTGCAGGAGCTTTCTCTCTGAAATCCAATGTTGCAGTTTCACCATTTGCAAGCCGAATTACCATAAAACCACCACCACCAATATTTCCTGCATTGGGATATACAACCGCTAAAGCAAATTGCACTGCGATGGCTGCATCTACGGCATTACCTCCGTTTTTTATTATTTCTATACCAACATTACTTGCAAATGTATTTGCCGAAACCACCATTGCATGCTTCGCAATTGTAGATGTAGTTTCTTGATGTTGAGCTTTGCATTGTATTAATGCGGATGAAAAAAGAAAAATAAAAAAGATGTTTCGAATCATAGGTGCAAGTTAATAAAGCAATGTATTTACTTCTATAATAATTGCAGTAATTAAGTCAATGGAGTTTAGAGAATGGTAAGTTATTTTTTATTGCAGATGAACTAAGAGGAACTATTCTATTTCTATCCATGCTTATAGTTGAACTCATCAATCATTTAGATGCTCAAGTAAAATACTAATTATTTTTCAATAACAATTTTAGCAGTTCGACTTACTAAATCATTATAGGCATTAATAATATAAATACCACTTGGAAGTAGTTCTGCATTTATAGTTATTTGTTTATTATTGATAAATGCACCATTAAATAAGAGTTGACCAGAAATATTAAAAAGTTGAACGACGGCATTTGTTTCCAACATGTATTCAGGTAGAAATACTGTTATATTATTGGCATTATAAATTGCCATTAGGTCATGTAATTTACCGCCTTTATAACCTGCTTTAATTTCTTCTTCGGGAATGGCATTATAGGCATAATCACTCACTGTTAAGGCCATATTTTGCTGATCTACTTTTAATCTAACCCAACCATAATAAAAATTATTGGACCAAAATCTTACACCCAAATAATAAAAATTATCTTCATCGCCCCAATAACCATCTCCGCTTGTAGGAAGCAATTCGCCATCAACAATGTGGTAATATGTTGAGGTCAATCTCAGCGATTCCATCAGAAGCCATAATTTATCATCATTTATAATATCATTTGAATCCAAGCTCATTGCGTTATAAGAAGCAGTTTTCTTCCCACAAATACGTGTCAGATTCATCAAATCAACATTTATTGTTTTTGATAGAAAATCTACTGAGCCGAAATCATTTACCGAAGCATCAGCACTATATGAGAAACCAAGATCATTAATTCCATCGTTGTTCATATCAACCATATAATTGATAAGACTCCCAACTTGAGTTGTATCAGGTTCTATATTGGTATATATGATTTGGCTTACCCCGCTATTACAGCATACAAACAAAACAATTGCCGATACGGAATTCCGCAGAAATTTAGATAAGTGGTATAATTGAATAAATATCATTTAATCTTACTATTGTAAATATACTGGTATTGAATAAAATTGAAAGTCAAGTGGGATTAATATTTTTTACTTTTAGGGATAATGAAATTAATTTTTACTTTTTATATTGTATTATCATTTGTTCTATGCCAATCTCAAAACATATTTAATTCTGTATGGGTGAAAAAAATCACTTCTGATGAGTCTAATTATTCATTTAATCCCAAAGGCATTGTTACAGATTCTGATGGTAATGTGTATGCAGGCATTGAAGCAGGTGGAAACTTAACTATTGATAGTATTTACATAGGTAGTGGACCCAGAAGTTATCTTATAAAGTTTGATTCAACCGGAATTTATTCCTGGTATAAATTTTTTATTTCAAATGATACGTATTCGGATGTATATATGCAGGATATTGGAATAGACAGGAATAACAACATACTTTTTCCGGGATATTTTTTAGATGAATTGTATATAGGTGGTGAGGATAGTACTATTCATGGAATAGAATACATAACATCTTTTGTCATGCGGTTTGATAGCAATGGAGAAATAGTCAATTATTTATTGTTAATGGATTCTGCTTCTATTTTGGATTTTGATACAGACTCAGAAAATAATTTATTAATCCTTGCCCGTTCTTTTGGAGAGATTAATATTTTTAATGGTGATACATTAATCGGCAATACGCTTGTTGCAAAGTATGATGATCAAAATAATTTGTTATGGTATCTGGATCAGAACGTGCTTTCCTATAATTCTAATGATGATTCATTTTTTTATACCCAAATGAAATTGGTTACAGATAATGATGATAATTTTTTTATAAATTATGTTGTATCTGATACCATGCGCCTAAATGGTAACTTTTATCAGCCAGATAGTATTATATATTATTATGTTGATTCCACTTGGATTTTCGACTCGCTTGTTTATACATATGATACCTCGATAGTATATATCAAGGAAGGTACTTTGGTTAAGTATAACTCCTTGGGTATGGAGCAATGGCATCAGATTATTACGGCTCCTTATGGTGCATACTTTAAAAATATTGCAATTAATGCATCCAATGAAATTATCACTTCAATCGGGGCTTCAACATTTCATAACATTTACTTAAGTGATTCTTTAATTTTCGAACCAACAGAATCACCCGACTTTAGCAATGGTGTTTATTTACTTAAGATGAATACGGATGGTGATTTATTATTTACAAATCAGAACCTGAATAATATTTATCTTGAGAATACTTTTGTTTTCAATCAGGAAACACTTTTTAGCCCCGGACGAACAAGCACAAAAACAGGTTACTATGCAGCATCAATAACTGAAATTGATGATAATTTGAATTTTGGTATTACCACCGAAGCTACTTGCAATACAGGCACACTCACAGGACCTAATAGTTATGTTGATTTTATTACATTTTTTGATTCCACAATGTATATGTATGGTCATGTGGATGAATGTGCTGAAATTGGAGACATAGAAGTTTACGGAAAAAACAACGAAGAAATTCTCTTCATTGCAAAATTATTTCCTCATTATTCTAGCCCTTATGTTATACCTGATTCATTAATTTACTTTTCAAGTGAATCTTATGTGTATCCTATTCCGTCAAACAAAATTTTGTATTTAAGTATGCAGGATTCTACTGCGCAAATCCAAACTATTCAAGTGTATAATACCATGGGTCAATTATTTCAAATTGCTTTTGAAAAGATTAATATTAATACAATACAATTGAACATTGGCGATTTACATCCCGGATTTTATTTTCTTGTACTTATGATTGAAAATCAGCAACGCACTTATAAATTCCTTGTAAATTAGAACTATAAACTTTCCAGAATAAATAAGTCAGCCTAATTCCAATTATAGAATGTAGAAATGCATCTCCTTAAACCATGTAGCTTTGTTTTTTTTAATTGTGTAATTATTATTTGTTTTAATACCATTTATTCATTCAATAAAATATTCCTATTTTGAAAAATCAAAATCTATCAAGCATATTTATCAATGCATATCTTGTGGCAGGTATTGTACATATTTTTATGATGGTATCCGGCAATGATTTATTAGTTACTGTTTCAAAATATGCACTGATGCCTTTGCTTTGGTTATATGTAATTACTGCAATTGGTTTTCAAAAGAACATACTATGGCTTTCACTTGCTATTTTATTTTCATGGCTGGGAGATATTTTTTTAATGTACACCGTGAATGATGAAATCTATTTTATCGCAGGGTTAGCTTCATTTTTAATTGCTCATATTTTTTATATCCTCTGCTTTTTGCAATTGGTGGATACACGCATTACATCTTTTAAATGGAAGTTTGCATTGCCGTTTATTATCTATGGTATTCTCTTGCTTGTTTATTTGTATTCCGGCTTGGGTGATATGCGCTTGCCGGTAATTGTTTATGCTGTTGTAATTACATTAATGGGTATTGCTTCTCTGCATAGAATCGGCAACACTTCTGATTACAGTTTTGCATTTGTATTAATCGGTGCATTATTATTTATTGCTTCCGATAGTATGATTGCAGTTAATAAATTTCAATCGCCATTTCACTCCGCACCTTTTCTTATTATGGTTACTTATATCGCTGCACAATATTTAATTGCGAGTGGATGTGTAATGCATATAAAAGAAAAAGCTCCACTTTCGTAGAGCTCTTTGTTGAGGGTTAAGCAAATAAAATTTTGCGAGTTAAGCAGGTGGGTAATCAGGGACGCAGATAATATTCTGTCTCTCCAATTTCAATAAAAGAAATATGATCATTACGGTCAACATAGATTGAGATTTCTGAAATCTTTTCTTTGTTCACTTTCATCGGCTTACCTTGTAAAGCAATCTTCGCTTTGATAAGACAATTTGGTGCATTGTTTACATAATGATCAATATTGCTGATTTCAAATTCATAAATTTTTCCATCAACGAGGTACTCTACAGTCTTGTTCGTGAATGCAAACTGTACAGTATTCATTTCCACTCGTTCAGGATCAAAAGAATTATCGGCATCAGCAATCTGCATGTAAGGCATCACCTTGAATCCGGCTAGATTAAAGTAATTTTTTAAAGTGATGTCTTCCACCGCAGTATAAAGTGTTACCATGTCAAGCACATTGCTAGAATTGGTAACTACAGCTTCGGTTGAATTAATAGTTTGTGTTGTGGTTGTAATGGAAGCAGTTTCATTTCCATTGTTATACACTAATGCATTGTCAATAGTGTTTTGTGCGGTAAGGCAAAATGCAGAAGCGCAAATTGTAATCGCCAGGTTCGTTAGTTTCAGTTGGTTAAGCATCTTGATAATTTTAAGGCAATAATATTCTAAGCTTTTGGCTTGTAAATATTCAGCAAAAATGTTTCTGTGACTGTTACATTGCGGGGAGCAATTTCGTTTTTGCTAACGAAGAACCTATAACTGCAAAGGGTTTATGATTATTGTATTGCGATTGCACTTTGTTGTATCGGTGACAATTTCAAAATCTGATGTGCCTTTCCTCAAAGTGATTCCTGTGACGGATATACATTGCAGTTGGTTGTACTGATAATTTTTAAATACTAACCACTACAGTATAGCAATGTGTAATTACCAACAGTAAGTACTACATGTTTCTTCTGTATTGTCCACCCACTTCAAACAATGCATTTGTGATTTGACCAAGGCTACAAAACTTGGTTGCATGCATCAGTGATTCAAACAAATTTTCATTCTGAACAGCTGCGTGTTTCACTTCTTTCAGGTGTGCATCACTTTCTTTTGCATAGCGCTTTTGAAGGTTGTGTACCATTTCAATCTGATATTCCTTTTCTGTTTGCTCTGCTCTGATTACTTCTTTCGGAATAATGGTAGGGGAGCCTTTGCTATTCAAAAATGTATTTACACCAATGATTGGATAAGCGCCAGTATGTTTTAATGTTTCATAATATAAACTCTCTTCTTGAATCTTACCTCGTTGATACATGGTTTCCATTGCACCCAACACACCACCTCTATCTGTTATTTTATCAAACTCAGAAAGTACAGCGGCTTCTACCAGATCTGTAAGTTCTTCAATGATAAAAGATCCTTGCAATGGATTTTCATTTTTTGCCAATCCTAATTCTTTATTGATAATTAATTGAATTGCCATTGCCCTGCGCACACTTTCTTCTGTAGGTGTTGTGATTGCTTCATCATACGCATTTGTATGTAACGAATTGCAATTATCATAAATAGCATACAGCGCTTGCAGTGTTGTGCGAATATCATTGAAGTCAATTTCTTGAGCATGCAAACTTCTTCCTGATGTTTGAATATGGTATTTTAATTTTTGTGTTCTGTCGTCTGCACCATATTTATATTTCATTGCCTTTGCCCAAATGCGACGAGCCACTCTTCCTATCACTGCATATTCCGGGTCTACTCCATTGCTGAAAAAGAAAGAAAGGTTTGGACCAAATTTATTGATGTCCATTCCTCTGCTTAAATAATATTCTACATAAGTAAAACCATTGGCAAGTGTAAAGGCTAATTGTGTAATTGGGTTTGCACCTGCTTCTGCAATATGATATCCTGAAATAGAAACAGAATAAAAATTGCGGACTTTATGTTGGATAAAATATTCCTGCACATCACCCATTAATCGCAATGCAAATTCAGTTGAGAATATACAAGTGTTCTGCGCCTGATCTTCTTTTAATATATCTGCCTGCACAGTTCCTCTTACAGTTTGTAAAGTATGCTCTTTTATTTTATGATACACATCCGCAGGCAATACCTGATCGCCGGTAACACCCAGCAACATTAAACCCAATCCATTATTTCCTTCGGGTAATTCTCCCTGATATTTTGGTGCTTCAATTTTTTGTTTTTGGAAAATGGTTTTCATTTTTTCCTGTACTTCTTTTTCCAATCCATTTTCACGGATATATATTTCACATTGCTGATCAATAGCTGCATTCATAAAATAGCCGAGCAACATCGGTGCAGGTCCGTTGATGGTCATGGAAACGGAAGTCTTTGCATCGGCGAGATTAAATCCGGAGTACAATTTTTTTGCATCATCCAGACAACAAATACTTACGCCGCTATTTCCAATCTTGCCATAAATATCAGGACGCACATCCGGATCATTGCCGTAAAGTGTTACACTATCAAATGCAGTAGATAAACGTTTAGCGGGAAGTCCGGCAGATACATAATGGAAGCGGCGGTTTGTTCTTTCCGGTCCGCCTTCGCCGGCAAACATGCGGGCAGGATCTTCTTCTTGTCTTTTAAAAGGAAAAATTCCTGCGGTGTAAGGAAACTCTCCCGGAATATTTTCCTGCAATTGCCAGTATAAAATGTCTCCCCAAGCTTCATACTTTGGCAATACAATTTTTGGTATTTGCAAATGACTTAAACTTTCGGAATGTGTTTTTACTTTAATGCTTTTATCCCGCACTTTATATTCATATACCTCTTGCGCAAATGCATTTTTTACTGTTGACCAATTTTCTATTAATTGTTTATTTGCATGTTCTAAATCTACTTGCATAGTTTCGTACACACGCAATAGTTTTTCTTTTAAATCTGCATCCGTAATTGCATCAATAGTTGTTTGAATTGAATATAGTTTTTGTGCAATTTCTTTTTGTTGCAAAGCCTTTTTATCATACGCACGATTGTTCTCTGCTATCTCACTTAAATAGCGAGTGCGTTGTGGTGGAATAATAAAAATCTTTTTACTCATTTCATCACTCACTGTAAAATCACTGTTGAAATGCGATTCCGTTTTTTCATCAATCACCTGCATCAGATGTTTGTATAATTGATTTGTTCCCGGATCATTAAACTGCGATGCAATAGTTGCGAACACCGGCATATCAATCGTGTCTTTATCAAACAATTTATGATTGCGTTGATATTGTTTTGCCACATCCCGCTTCGCATCTTCCGCACCTCGTTTATCAAACTTGTTTATTGCAATTACATCCGCAAAATCCAGCATATCTATTTTCTCCAATTGCGAAGCAGCACCATACTCCGGCGTCATCACATACAAACTCACATTGCAGTGATCCGTAATTTCCGTATCCGATTGACCGATGCCGGAAGTTTCTAAAATAATTAAATCAAAACCTGCCGCTTTTAAAATCTGCACTGCCGAGTCCACATGTTTACTCAGCGCAAGATTTGCCTGACGAGTAGCCAGCGAACGCATATACACTCTCGGATTATTAATCGCATTCATGCGAATTCTATCGCCAAGCAATGCGCCGCCCGTTTTTCTTTTCGATGGATCTACAGAAACAATAGCAATTGTTTTATCCGCAAAATCCACCAGAAATCTGCGCACTAATTCATCCACCAAACTCGATTTGCCCGAACCTCCCGTTCCTGTAATTCCCAAAACCGGTGTATGCGATTTTTCCGCTATAGGCACTATTGTTTTTAAAATTTCTTTTCCCTGCTCAGGGTAATTTTCTACCGTTGTAATCAGCCGGGCTATCGCACCCCAGTTGTTGTTGTGCAGTTGTTTTAATTCACCGTTCAAGTGTTCGCCAATGGCATAATCACTCTGTTGCACCACATCATTTATCATTCCCTGCAAACCCAAACTTCTGCCATCGTCCGGCGAATAAATTCTGCTTATCCCATACCTTTCCAACTCTTCAATTTCCGTTGGCAATATTGTGCCGCCGCCTCCGCCAAATATTTTAATATGCTCTGCCCCCTTCTCTTTCAGCAAGTCGTACATATATTTAAAATATTCCACATGGCCACCCTGATAACTAGTAAGTGCAATAGCCTGCGCATCCTCCTGAATAGCACAATTCACCACTTCATCCACACTGCGGTCGTGCCCCAGATGAATTACCTCCACACCCGTAGCCTGAATTATCCGGCGCATTATATTTATTGCAGCATCATGCCCATCAAACAAACTTGCAGCAGTAACTATTCTTACTTTATTTTTCGGTTGATATACAGCAGCTTCTTTCATATTTATTTTATTTTGAGAGTAGTGCAAATTTAGGGAATTGGAGGGGGAGGCGAGGAATTGAGAATTAAGAATGGAGAATGTAGAATTAGGAATAAGAAAAATTTTTAGGAGCTATTTCCCGCTATCCGTTTCATCCCGATAATTATCGGGAGGGGCTAAAAATGCAATTCAATTTTGCCTAAATGTCCCAGCAGGTTCCCCGCAATTTGCATTTGTGTGGCTGCCTGCGGGAACCTCCGTATTGTAATTATTTACGCAGGTTCTCAAAGGCTAACGGTTTCGGGCTTGGCGAAGGTGGCGATTTTTAGCACAAAACTCCATACGAAGCACCGAATTTCAAATCTACGAAAAACTGTCTTACGAAGCACTACACCGCCACTTTTGCCAAACCCGTGTTATAGCCAGTGGTTCTTGTTATCTGTCCTTGTAAACCATTGTCAGCATTGAGTGTCTGTGTCGTGTCGGCTGTTCATTGAGTTTTTTATTTTTTTGAAGGGCAGAAAATTTTTAAAACAATTTTTATTTTGAGTCAGCTTTGCAAGCTCTATTAAAAACTTTGGTCGTGTGTTGGCTTGTGCGGTTTTTAATTGTGCTTGTAAATTGTGCTGGGTTAGTAATTCAAACTAAGTCCAATACCAAAACCCATATCACTGTCGTAGTGTGTTCTGATACCCATATTTTTGTTTAGGATGTAACGCAAGTCAACCATAAATTCTTTGTCTGTATTAACCATAAAACCTGCTCGTAGTCGTTTTGTAATTGGTATATCTTCTCGCATCAACGAAAGTCGAACAATTCCATCGTGATACACTTCTGCCTGAAAATTGACCAACATTGGAAGTGTGAACATAAATCCTAAGCTTACAGCACTTCTGTTATCTTTTTTATTCACCTGTCCGAAAATATTTTCTTCTTGTTCATCTATCCCCATCTTCCTATATCGCCAATCAAATCCTATAAAAGGCATAAACCATTGCATTTTTCCAATATATCGACCTATGTGTGTTTCGGTTTCATAGCCGTGCATATCGTTGTAGCCTAAACGCCATTCTGTGCCAATGCTCCAACGTGTGTTTTGCAACATTGCCATTCCATCGTTTCCGTTTGTAGCAAAGTCATTGTCTGCCATAAAATGAAATTTACGGTCATCTGCAAATAGTTTGCGTTGTGCTAATTTCGGATTTGGAATTAATGGGTTGGGGGCTTGATTTTCGTATGTAAATACCCTTCCCATTCCGCTCATCATATGGTAGAGAATATGGCAATGAAAAAACCAATCTCCTTCCACATTGGCGTTAAATTCCAAAGTGTCAGTTTCCATTGGCATAATGTCTACAACGTTTTTTAATGGTGCATTTTCGCCCTGACCGTTTAGCAATCTAAAATCGTGTCCGTGTAAGTGCATTGGGTGTCGCATCATCGAATTATTGTAAATAATTATTCTAACATTTTCTCCTTTTTTGATGAGAATTTTATCTGTTTCCGATATTACTTTATTATCTAAACTCCACACATAGCGGTTCATATTTCCAGTGAGTGTAAATTTTAATTCTTTTACTGGTGAATCTTTTGGGAGTGAAGTATTGTTTGGCGATTTCAACATTGCATAATTCAACGTTGTAATATCTGCCAAAGCATTTGCATTGTATCTATTTGGGTCATTGTCTGACTGTTTAGGTTTTGAATCGCCTGTAATTTCAGGATACATAACTACATTCATATCCATTTGATTGAGCGACATATTCATTCCCATATCATCTAAATCTCCGTTCATTTTCATCATATCGTTCATCATTTTCATACCTTCAAAGTACTTTAATCGAGGCTGTGGCGATTTAAGTTGTTTAATGCCATTGCCAATATAAAATGATGCTGAATTGGTGCGGTCTTCAGTCGTTGCTAAAAATTCGTAAGCTGTGTTCTCCGCAGGAATGGTTACAATTATATCGTAGGTTTCGGAAACAGCAATGATTAATCTATCTACTTCAACAGGTTCTACATCGTTTCCATCGTTGGCAACTACGGTAATTTTACCACCCGCATAAGTAAGCCAAAAATAGGAAGATGCACCACCGTTGGAAATACGAAGTCTGACTTTATCTCCTGCTTTCAAATCTTTGTCATTAATACTTTTTAGGTCGGTATTTGGTTTGCCATTCATTAATATTTTTTCGTAATACACATCGCTAACATCCATTGCCAACATTCGTTTCCATTCGTTTTTGAGTTTGGTTTTAAAATGCCCTGCCTTTATTGCTTCGCCATAACTTTGAACAGAATTTTTCTTTAAAGCTGGGTAATCATTGGCGTTGTGTAACATTCTATGAATGTTTTCAGGTTTTAAGTCTGTCCATTCACTCAAAACAATGGGTACAGCCGGTAAATCGTCAATGCCTTTTCTGAAAGTAGGGTCATCGACTTTTTTGAGCATTACAAAATTTCCATACATTCCTATTTGTTCCTGTAATCCCGAATGGCTGTGATACCAGTGTGTACCGTTTTGAATAATTGGGAAACGATAAATGTGCGTTGTGTTTGGCTCAATAGGCATTTGTGTTAGATAAGGCACACCATCTTCTTTGTTGGGCAAAAATAATCCGTGCCAATGTAGCGATGTGCTTTCTTTTAACTGATTGTGTACGTGAATTTCAGCCGTGTCTCCTTCTGTGAAAACGAGGGTTGGCATAGGAATTTGTCCGTTTACAGCTATGGCTCTTTTTGTTTTTCCAGTAAAATTTACGAGTGTATCACGAACATATAAATCGTATCGAACTACTTTTTGGGCAAATAAGGTATTTGATACCAATAGCAAAATCGCCATTGACAACACCATTCTGTGAAAAACATTTTGATTAATCATTAGCAGAAATAATTACTTGATTGTTTCAATGGTTTTGCCACAAGTCAACATCTGAGAACCATAATAAGGATTTTTGACTGCGTTTTCTTTACTCAGCCAATTTGCTCCTTTGCCATCATTATACATAGGGCAATTTTGATAATAAATAGCATTTTCTTGCTTGCTAACTTTAAGCAAATCATAAAAGTTTGCTGATAATTCCATAAAAGTAATGCGTTGTTTTTCCACACTAGTAGTTTCTGAAATTTTTTCGGAATTTGATTTTAAACTACTCAGCACTTTCATCCAGACAGTGTGTTCTTCTTGAGAAAGTTTATTCATTTTTACTGCATTGATATTTTGAAGTAAGTCTTTAGCAATTGTTGAAGCTAATTTCCCGTCCGATTTTACCAATGCATCTTTTAAAGTAAAATAATTTTCGAAAATAGTTTTTAGTTGATTTACTTCTTGCTCGGTTCCAACTATGTTTTCTTGATTGTGCATAGAGTGGTCTTCAATAATTTCTGTTTTAGCAACTGCTGTTTTGTTTACCCTTTCGTATTGGCAACATCCAGCAAGTTTATTATACACATCATCTGGAGCGAGGAATTTGTCGCTATCATAACCAGCCAATGCAATACGTTTCAATATTTCATCTTGATTTGTTTTGGTACTGTCGTAAGTTATGGTTGCCATTTTAGTGTCTTTGTTCCAATCCACCTGAGCAATTTTCTTTACATTGCCTGCGGTTTCAATCGTCTTTTCACACATTTCGCAGTTACCATAAATCTTTACGGTTTCGGTTTTAGCATTCTTCACTTGAGCATTACAAGATGAGAATGAAAGGAGCAATACTATTGCCGCTGAAATTTTTGTTATTAAGTTCATAGCTGTTTTTTTTATTGGTTTAATAATTCAATTTTAAATCCTGCTTCTTGTACCTTTTGAATTACTTCTTGTTCAGTAATTCCTTCGGAATGCACAGAAAGGATTTTGTCTTTATTTTCAGTGTTCACATCCCAATGGCAAATTCCATCTGCATCATTTAAAAAAGGTGTTACTTTTGCCACACATCCACTACAGTTGATGTTGGTTTTGAATGTTAGTGTTTTATCGTTTGATTTCATTTTAATGTTTGTTTAAAATTTATACTGCAAATTTCACAAGTATTCGGCTGAATTGTATTGCTGTATTTTTGAATTGATTTGTAAGATTTACTGAGGCTTACCTCTTATACTTCAACCACAAACTATTACTTACAACACTTACACTGCTCATTGCCATTGCTGCACCTGCAATCATAGGATTGAGTAAGAAACCATTAATTGGGTATAAAATTCCTGCTGCAATGGGAATACCAATTAAATTATAAATAAATGCCCAAAACAGGTTTTGTTTAATGGTGCTAACTGTTGATTTAGATAAATGAATTGCTTCGTTAATTTTTGTAAGGTCAGATGAAATAATGGTCATTTTAGCTACATCCATTGCAATGTCGCTCCCTTTACCCATTGCTATACTTACATCTGCTTGCGCCAACGCGGTGCTGTCATTGATACCATCGCCAACCATTGCTACAATCTTTCCTTGTTCTTGCAATTGTTTTACGAATGCAGCTTTATGTTCAGGTAATACTTCTGCCTTGTAATGCTTAATTCCCACTTTTTCAGAAACTGCTTTGGCTGTATTTTCATTATCGCCTGTAAGCATATAAACTTCAATGCCTGATTGCTGTAATTCTTCAATTGCCTTTTGGGAAGTCGCTTTAATTTGGTCGGCAATGGCAATAACTGAAATTACATGCTGACTATCAGCAAACCAAATCACGGTTTTTGCTTCATTGCTCCAGCGTTGGACTTTCTCCATAATTGACTCGTTAATGGTTATGTTGTTTTCTTCCATTAATCTTTTGTTGCCAATAAAGTAGGTTTCACCTTTTACCTCTGCTTTCGCTCCTTTCCCTGTGATACTTTCAAACTTTGAAATGGTCGTGGTGCTTTGACTTTTCAAATGGGAAACAACAGCTTCTGCCAAAGGATGTTCGGATTGTTTTTCTATGCTAAAAAGAATTTGCTTTAATGTTGGATTTTCATCCGTCCAAAAATCATTTGTTACAACAGGTTTCCCTTCTGTGATCGTTCCTGTTTTATCGAGTATCACGACATTTACTTTTTTCGCTAATTCAAGACTTTCAGCATCTTTTATTAAAATCCCTTTTTCAGCACCTTTGCCTACACCAACCATTATTGCTGTAGGAGTGGCTAAACCCAATGCACAAGGGCAAGCAATAACCAATACTGTTATGAGAGCAAGCATTCCCTGTGTAAAGCCGTTATCTCCGCCAAAAATATTCCATACAATAAAGGCAGTAATGGCAATTGCGATGACTATGGGAACAAATATTCCTGCTATTTTATCTACTAATTTTTGAACAGGTGCTTTACTACCCTGTGCGTCCTGCACCTTTTTAATAATGTGGGCAAGCATTGTTTCGCTACCCACTTTGTCAGCTTTAAATTGAAAACTTCCTTTTTGGTTTATTGTACCAGCAAATACTTTGTCGTTTTCATTTTTTAAAATAGCAATAGGCTCACCACTCAACATACTTTCATCAACATAAGAGTTTCCGTTAATCACTGTTCCATCTACCGCAATTTGTTCACCTGGTTTTACGACAATCGTATTGCCAATTTCTACCTGCTCAATGGGGATTTCCATCTGATGACCGCCATCGTGGACTATCGTTACAGTTTTTGGCTGCAAACCCATCAATTTCTTAATTGCTGATGAAGTGTTGCCTTTGGCTTTTTCTTCTAATAGTTTACCCAGCAATATAAATCCAATGATAACAGAAGCGGCTTCAAAATAAACGTGAGCGTGTAAGCCCATTTCGTGCCAAAATTCAGGAAACAGTGTGTTGAAAACACTGAAAATATAAGCAACACCTGTGCTTAATGCAACTAAGGTGTCCATATTGGCAGAGCGATGCTTGGCTTGTTTCCACGCATTGATGTAAAAATCTCTACCTAACCAAAATAAAACTGGGGTACTTAGTGCCCACATAATTTCATTAGCAAAGGGCATATCCATAAAAAACATTCCGATAACTACTACAGGAAAGGATAGTGCCAAGGCCCAATAGGTTTTCTTTTTGAGCTTTTTAAAATTTTCTTTCTGAATCTGTTCAATGGTCTCATCACCCGAAGTACTTTCATCAATCAATAAATCGTAGCCAATGCTTTGAACGGCTTTTCTCAAACTTTCAACTTTAACCAAACTCGGAATGAACTCAACTGAAACCTTAGCATTTGCATAATTCACATTTGCATCAACGACTCCTGCTTGAGATTTAATAATACTCTCCACACTAACGGCACAAGAAGCACAAGTCATTTGCAATACAGGGAATGATTTCTTTACCGTAGTTACACCATAGCCCAAGTCTCTAATGATTTTTACTGCGTCTGATACAGAAACCTGATTGTTCGATTGGATTACTGCTTGTTTATTGTTGAGTTCTACTCGGTGCGATTCAACACCATTCAGTTTTGCCAATCCATTGTCCACTATTAAGGCACAGTGCTCGCTTTCAACGCCTTCAAGTGGTATCCGAAATTCATTATTATTTGTTGCCATACCTTTTTTATTTAATTACAAGGCAAAGGTGGCAACATTGCATTTCATAACCGTTACCTGATTTTGGATTGTATTTGTAACATTTACACTTCGTCTAGTGGTTTGCGTTTGATTTCCTTGATATTCTTAAAGTGAGTAGAAGTGAGTCCTGTAACTTTTTTAAACTGATTGCTCAAATATCCAACGCTCGAATAATTCATTTGATAAGAGATTTCTCTCAATGATAATTCGTCATAAACCAATAACTCCTTCACTTTCTCTATTTTTTGAGCAATGAAATACTTTTCAATAGTCGTACCTTCTACTTCAGAAAACAGGTTTGATAAGTAAGTATAGTCGTGATGAAGTTTACTACTCAAATAGTCAGATAAATTAGATTTTAACTCGCTATTTTGCTGATGAATGATTTCAATAATGTATGATTTAATTTGTCCGATTAATCGACTTTTTTTGTCATCGATCAATTCAAACCCGAAGGTTTTTAGATGATTGTCGAGGTTGACTTTTTCAGTTTCGGTCAAGTTGTTTGTGAGTTCAACTTCACCTAGAGAAATATTCAATGGTTGTATACCAAGCTTCTCCAACTCATTTTTCACTACCATTATGCAGCGATTACAAACCATATTTTTAATATAAATTTTCATCTTGTATTGTCTTTAAAAGTGCGTTGGCAAAAAAGTGGCTCTTTTGGCTTTACGAAGGGTCGGTTTGTGTGTCGGGCAAAGCCAAATGTGCCACTTGTGCGGCTGGCATAAAATTGTTTTAAAAAATGCGGGTGGGAAAAAAATAAAAAACATTGGGTCGGCAATGAGTGTCGGCTTACTCGCTGTCCAGTTGAAATATGATCTGTATGTTGGTCACTTGTCAAAATGGTTTGTATTTGTTTTAATGTTTAAATTTTGGTCGGTTGGTCGTGTTGTGAACGGTCGTCCTACCATTGGCTATAACGTTTTGGCGCTTAAGAAGTTGGCGATTTCGGAGCACAAAACTGTCAGCCTACCACCAAACTTTATTAGTTGCACAAAGTTACGATTTACCACTGAACCCCCAATTTCTTTTAAGCCCTTGTTATCAGCTGCCCTTCTGTCCTTCCGAAGTGTTGTCAGTCTAGTTTGCAGTGTCTGTCTGCGTTGAACGGGTGCGGTTGCTTGCACTCTCTTTTGCTTTTGCTGCGGCTGCCAGTGCGTTGAGGCAAAAGCAAATGTGAGTGCAAATGCGTTGGCTTTAGATGCAGTCGGTTTTGAGTTTGCAGGTCTCTCCATTTTATCCTTTGTAATTCATCAGTCGTAAACTTGTCAAAATTACAATTAGTGTTACTCCTACGTCTGCTGCTATGGCGAAAACTAAATTGCTGTAACCAATAAATGCAAGTGTTATGAATATAAGTTTTACGGCTATTGCTCCGATGGTGTTGAATTTTATTCTTCTCAACGTTTTTTTACTTAACTGAATGAGAAACGGAATGAGTGAAAGTTTGTCGTTCATCAATGCAATATTTGCGGTTTCTATTGCCGTGTCGCTTCCTGCTGCTCCCATTGCTATACCTACGGTGCTTTGTGCTAATGCTGGTGCATCGTTTATTCCATCGCCTACCATTGCTACAAATTTATATTGTTGCAAAAGTTCTTTGATTTTGTCGGCTTTGTTTTCGGGTAACATATTGCCGAATATTTTTTTAATACCTACTTGTTGGGCTACATAGTTTGCTGCTTTTTCGCTGTCGCCTGTCAGCATAATAGGTTCTATGTTCATTGCTTCTATTTCTTTTAATGCTGCTGCACTGTCGGGTTTTATTTCGTCCATTAAACCTATAATACCTGCCACACCATCGCCAAAACTTACGACTACACTTGTTTTGCCTTGTGCTGAAAGTTCTGCTACAATTTTCTCGGCTTCTTTGTCAACGGGTTGATGTTCTTTTATGAAATCTAACTTGCCTACATAAATTGTTTCGTCTTCACACACCAAACATTTTGCGGTTGCACCTTTGCCCATAATGCTTTTGAAACCTTCGGTTTTGTGTGGTTCAAATCCTTCTTTTTTACTTGCATCAACAATGGCTTGTGCTAATGGGTGTTCGGAAAATATTTCTGCTCCTGCGGTGCAAGCCAAAAGTTCTTCACGGCTTGTTCCGTTTAAAGGAAATACATCTGATACAATCGGATTTCCAAAAGTAATGGTTCGTGTTTTATCTAATGCAATTGCTTTGATGCTTGCCAATGCTTCAATGTATTTTCCGCCTTTTACTAATGCTCCTTTTGCTGATGCGTTTCCGATTGCTGCGTAGATTGCAACTGGCGTGGATATAACCAAGGCACAAGGACAAGCGATTACTAAAAGTGTAATGGCTTGTTGTAACCAATGGTTAAAATCTAATTGCATTGCAAATACTGGAATAACAAAAACTAAAACTGCCATTGCAATAATGGAAGGTGTGTAATACTTTGAAAATTGTTGAATAAATTTTTGTGTTTCACTTTTGTTGCCTGTGCTTCAAAAGTGAGGCGAATGATTTTTGAGAAAGTGGTATCCATTGAAAGTTTGGTTGTTTCCATTTCTATAAAACCATTTTTATTTAGCGTTCCTGCAAACAAATTATCGCCCGTGTGTTTGTCTTTAGGGATGGGTTCGCCTGTGATGGCTGCTTCGTCAACCGTGGTTTCGCCTGAAATAATTTTGCCGTCCAACGGTATCATTTCACCTGCTTTTACCTGAATGATTGTGCCGACTGCAATTTTATCAATAGCCACATTTTTGTTTTCTGTTTTTACAAAAGCGGTCTTTGGTGCTTTGCTTACTAATTCATCTAATGCAGATTTTGAATTTTCTATTCCAATATCTTCTAAGCGTTCGCCTAAAACATATAGCACTATTACAACTGCTGCTTCGGGATATTCGCCCAGATAAAATGCACCGATTACAGCAATGGTCATTAGTAAATTGATGCTGCTAAATTGGAGTTTGAAGATTGCTTTTACTCCGTTCCATACAACACTGTAGCCAATGCCAAAAATGAATGCAGCAAAAACAAAAGGTGCATAAGGCATTGGTATGTGTATGCCGATGATGGATAAAACTTCTAACGCAACCACTATTGTGATTGCTGAAAGAAGAAAAAGGAATTTTTTATCGTTGATTGGTAGTTTCATTTTATGAATGTTTTTAGATTAATGTGCGTGAGCTTCGCCTTTATTATTCATTTTAGCTAAGATAAAAAAAGCTCCGTTTACTACTACTTTGCTGTTGGCAGGAATTTCTTTTAGTAAAGTAATTTCGCTGTAACCTACATCGGTAGTGCCTTTACGAACTGGTATTTTTTCAAAGGTTGTTCCTTCTTCGGTGTGTTCAGGTTCTTCTTTCTCACCGTGTTCGTGTCCGTGTTCATCGTGTTGGTGTTCGGCAGTTTCTTTTTCCGAATGATGTTCTTCTTCTTTGTGGGCATCGGTAACAATAAAGATATAGTCTTGTCCTTCATGGTTTACAATAGCATTTGCAGGTACTGCATCTACAGTGGCGTTTTCTAAACTGACTAGTGCGGTAATGCTCATGCCGTCAATCAAACCTTGTTTGTTTCCTTTTACCATTGCGTGAACTGCAACGGCTTTGGTGTTTTGCTCAAACGTGTTGCTGATGGCGTAAACATCCGCATCGTATTCTTTGCCCGGATTGTTGGTTAATGTGAAATGTATAGTTTGTCCAACTTTCAGTTTCTGCAAATCTTTTTCATAGACATACAAATCCAAATGCAGTTGACTGTTGTCCACTATTTCAGCAATAGGGTTGTTTGCATCAACATAACTGCCAATGTTCACCATCACATTGCTAATAGTGCCGTTTATGGGGCTTGTAATGTTTACGATTGATTGAATGTTTTCGCTTGTGAGTGAAGCGGTGTTGATACCAATAAGTTCTAACTGCTTTTGCAAACTCGCTTTTCGGGCTTTCAAGGTTTTAAGTTCTGCATCGGCAGATTGCAAATTCTTTAATGCTCCTGCATTGCCTTGTTGCAATTCTTTTTGTCTGTCAAATTCCAACTGTGCCAACTCTGCTTTTGAAGAAACACTTAGAAATTCTTCCTGAATGGTGATAAAAGTATTGTTTGAAATGGTGGCTATCACTTGTCCTTTAGAAACGGTGTTTCCTGTTTGCACCAAAATTGATTTGATTACACCGCCAAACATGGCAGTAGCGTTTGCCTTGTTGTTGTTTGGCACTCGCAACAATCCATTGGCTTTGAGTGAGGCGGTTAATTGCTTTTTTCTCAATGCTGCCTAACTCTATTTTTATAGATTTCATTTGTTCGGCTGTAAGCATGGTGGTATTGGCGTTTTCGTGTTCATCGTGATGCTCGGTTTCTTCACCGTGAGTTTCGGTTTTATTGCTGTTGCAGGATGCAAATGCTAAAGATGTTGCAAGGGCTGCTATGAAGATTATATTTTTCATTTTTTTGTAAATTTTAGTTGTTGATTAAGAAATTAATGTTGATGACTGACTGATTGAGTTGATTTACGCTTTGCAGATATGCCAACTGCACATCGGTAGCAGTTTGTAATGCCTGCAAATACTCTATGTAGCCAATGTCGCCACTTTTGAAACCAACTTTTGCGGTGCTGATAATTATTTCTGCATTGGGCAAAGCTGTTGATTTGTAATAATTGTATTGCGACAAATTCTGGTTGTATTGCTGAAAAGCATTTTGCAATTGGTTTTGTAAAATCAGTTTTCCGTTGTCGGCTTCTTTTTGCAATGCCTGTTGTTTATAGTCAAGCGATTTTATTCTTGATGCGTTGCTGAAAAAAGTTATCGGAATACTGATGCCGACATTAAAGCCCTGAAAGCGCTTGCTGCCGTCAAAATTCACTTCTGTTCCATTTATGTTTTGAAACCCGATTAAGGACTGGTTGAAATAGCCCACATTAAAATCAGGAAGCATTGATGCAGTTTCAACTTTTTTGTTCTGTTCTGCAATTACGGCTTGCTGATACAATACTTTCAGCGATGGATTATTTGCAATAAGTGTAGTATCAAACGACCTGCTTACTACAAGCGGTTGAATGTTTCCGTTATTGTCAATCGTAAAATCCTCGCTTGTATTCATTAGCGTTTTTAAGGAATTGTAAGCCGTTGCAAAGTCCGTTTCATTTTGTTTGAGCAAAAGCGAAAGCTGTCCATGTTTGGTTTCGGCTGTGGTTTTCTCCAACAAATTTGTTTCACCTGTTTTGTATCGCAAAGCTGCTGCACTCACAAAATCGTTATACAAACTGTCTAAAGATTGCAGTTGCTTTTTAGTGGTTTGTAAATATTGCAACTGGTAAAACCAGTATTGCACCTGTGCTTTTATCTCGTTTGCAGATGCTTGCTGCTTCAATTCGCTACTTTGTAATTCGGCTTTATACAAACCTGATCTTGCAGTAAAATAAGTGGGGAACGGAATAGATTGATTGATTTGAAAAGCCCTGTCTTGATTGATGCTGTTGTATTGCCCAAACTGAAAATTGACATTTGTTTTGGGGTAATTCAAACACCGATTTTTTCAAAGTGGTGGAAGATTGCACATTGAATTGTTGTGATTGAATTTCTAAATTATTTTTCAATGCGGTGCTTATTGCATCTTCAACCGAAATGGTTTTAGATGTTGGCGTTTGAGCATTGGCAACATTGAATGAAAGCAACGCAAAAACTAAAATAGCTGTTGTATAAATTTTGCTTTTTGGCTTTTTTATTTTAGAAAACATAAGATACAGCAAAGGCAAAACAAACAGGGTTAAGAAAGTAGCTGTAATTAGTCCTCCTATTACAACCGTTGCCAAAGGTTTTTGCACTTCTGCCCCCGCACCGTGTGAAAGTGCCATTGGTAAAAATCCTAATGATGCAACGGTGGCAGTCATTAACACAGGTCGCAAGCGGATTTTAGTTCCTTCTTTTATTCGTTCTAATATGTCCGTAATTCCGTCTTTTTCTAATTGGTTAAAAGTTCCGATTAGCACAATGCCATTTAAAACTGCTACACCAAACAAGGCAATAAAACCAATACCTGCCGAAATGCTGAAAGGCATATCACGAAGAAGTAAAGCGAATACACCGCCTATTGCACTCATTGGAATTGCGGTATAAATTAGCGTTGCTTGTTTTACTGAACCAAAGGTGAAATAGAGTAACATAAAAATGAGTGCCAATGCCACAGGCAAAGCAATCATTAGGCGTTTACTTGCCGCGTGCAGATTTTCAAAAGTTCCTCCATAGGTGTAATAATACCCTTCGGGAAGTTTTACTTTTTCATTTAGTTCATTTTCAATATCGGTAACAACACTTTCCACATCTCTGTCTTTGATGTTGAAGCCAACCACAATTCTACGTTTTCCATCTTCACGACTAATTTGTGCGGGACCCAATTCCATTTTGATTTCCGCAACTTGCGATAATGGAATTTGTGTTCCGTTGGCAGTTGGGATATATAAATGGCTTACATCGTCAATGTTGTTTCGGTGTGTGCTGTCTAAGCGAACTACCAAATCAAATTTGCGTTCGTTTTCATACACAACGCCTGCGCTTCCACCGGCAAAGGCAGTGCTTACAATGTGATTGATGTCTTCAATGTTTAATCCGTAATTGGCAATTTGCGAACGGTTGTATTTGATAACGATTTGCGGTAATCCTGCAACCCGTTCCACACTTGGTTCTGTTGCACCGTTCACGTTTTGCACCACTGTATTTACCTTGTTGGCATAGCTTAGAAGTGTGTCCATATTTTCACCAAATATTTTAACGGCAACATCTTGGCGAATACCTGTCATAAGTTCATTAAACCGCATTTGTATGGGTTGGTTTTTTCAAAGAAAACGCCTGGAATGGTATTTAATTTTTTCAAATTCTTCTGCCAATTCATCATAAGAAATATCTCTTTTCCATTCGCTTGGCGATTTTAAAATTATCATCATATCGGTGGCTTCAGGTGGCATTGGGTCGGTTGGCACTTCGGCACTTCCTGTTTTACCAACTACCATTTTTACTTCGTCAAATTCTTTAATTAGCCGTGATGCTTGCATACTGGTTTCTAAACTTTGAGAAAGTGAAGTTCCTTGTGGCAAAATGCAATGAAAAGCAAAGTCGCCTTCTTGCAAGGTTGGAATAAACTCACCACCCATTCTTGAAAATAGAAATACGGAAACTGCAAATACCGCAACGGTTGCGACTACAATTACTTTTTTAAAACGGATTGCTTTTTCTAATAGCGGTGCATAAAGGCGTTGGAAAAATTCATCATTCTATCGCTCAATGTTTGCTTGTGCGAAATGTTTTTAGAAAGGAAAGCTGCACACATCATTGGAATGTAGGTAAGCGATAAAATCAACGCTCCAACAATGGCGAAAGCAACTGTTTGAGCCATCGGGCAAAACATTTTGCCCTCGATACCTACCAAGGTAAGAATGGGAATATAAACAATAAGGATAATTATTTCGCCAAAAGCGGCACTGCTTCGGATTTTAGATGCGGAAACAAACACTTCATTATCCATTTCTGATTGTGAAAGTTTGCCAATTGTTTTCCGCATTCCTAAATGGTGCAAGGTGGCTTCTACAATAATTACTGCTCCGTCCACAATCAAACCAAAGTCAATTGCTCCTAAACTCATTAGATTGGCACTTACGCCAAATACATTCATTAAGCCCAAAGCAAACAACATTGATAAAGGAATGGCAGAAGCCACAATTAAACCTGCACGAAGGTTTCCAAGAAATAAAACCAAAACGAAGATTACTATTAAAGCTCCTTCAATCAGATTTTTTTCTACTGTTGAAATGGCACGGTTTACCAAATCGGTTCTATCTAAATAGGGTTCAATTACTACATCTTTTGGTAATGATTTTTGAATAGTTGCCATTTTATCTTTAATACGGCTTACCACATCGGCACTATTTGCACCTTTTAACATCATTACTACACCGCCAACGGCATCTACCTCACCGTTGTAAGTCATTGCACCATATCGCACGGCACTACCTAAATGCACTTCGGCAACATCTTTAATGAGAATTGGAATGCCGTTGGGATTTGTTTTCACAACAATATTTTTGATATCGTCAAACGAACCAATCAAACCCACACCACGAATGAAATAGGCATTTGGCTTTTTGTCAATGTATGCCCCGCCTGTGTTTTCGTTGTTTTTTTCTAAAGCGGTAAAAATTTCGGGAATGGTTATTCCCATTGCAATCAATCTGTCAGGATTTACAGCAACTTCATATTGTTTCATTTGCCCGCCAAAGCTGTTTACTTCTGCAATTCCTGCTGTTCCGTAAAGCTGTCGGGCAACAATCCAGTCTTGCATTGTTCGCAAGTCCATAGCCGTGTATTTGCTTTCGCTACCTTTTTTGGGGGTGAATGATGTATTGATACACTTCGCCCAAACCTGTGCTAACAGGTGCTAATTCGGGTGTGCCAACACCTTTGGGGATTTTAGTTTCCGCTTCCTTTAGCCTTTCATTAATGAGTTGTCGGGCAAAGTAGATGTCCACTTTGTCGTCAAACACAACTGTAATTACCGAAAGTCCGAAACGGGAAATGCTCCGCAACTCTTCCAAATCGGGAAGGTTCGCAATGCTTTGTTCGATGGGGTAAGTAACCAACTGTTCCACCTCTTGTCCTGCAAGGGTGGGGCAAACCGTAATGATTTGCACTTGGTTGTTGGTGATGTCGGGAACTGCATCTATGGGCAGTTTTGTTGCACTCCACACTCCCCAAACAATGAGTGCAAGTGTCATCAATGCGATGATGAATTTGTTCTTTATGCTGAACGCAATTATATTATCTAACATTTTTTAATTATTTTAATGAATGAATACACGATTACTTGCGGTGCGTTAGCACCGAGTAGTTTTGTTTTGTTCCGCATTAGCGGAACATCAGAAATTCATTAACTGAGTTTTGGCGGTTGCCAAATAGACAAATACACCTCCGAAGCAAATGAGGCGTTGTAAAGTGGGAATTTTTCTACTGAAACTGGAACGTGAAGGGCTAAACTGTAATTAGTAAAAGAACTACTAAAAGTTTGTCCGCAACAAGCACACATACAAAAAGGTGAGCAATTTTCGGTGTCGCTGTCGTGGTCGGAATGGTCTGTGGTGGTGTATGTGGATTGGTCGGCACTCATATATTTACAGTCGTCCTTGTCGCTGCACGGCATAACAGCCAATGCCAACAAGTAAAAACTAAATAAGAGTGTCAAAACTTTTTTCACGATGCAAATGTAGGGAAAAAAACTGTAGGTTGTGCAGAATGTTGTCGGGTGATGGTGGTGCGGTTGGGCAAAATAAAATGTGCTGCAAAAGTGGGTCGGCTTGTGGGTGGCTTTGCAGCTCTTTTTATTTTGCGAAGGGATAGCCAAACGGCTTTGCCGAAAATTGCATTGTCGGTCGGTTTATGTCTGTCGGTTAATGGTCGCACTGTCGGGTTTTAGGGTTGCTGATAACGGTTTGAAGCTACCCGAAGGTGGCGATTACGAAGCACTTCACTGTCAGCCAAGCACAAACTTTGATAGATGCACAAAGCTTGATTTAACCACTGAACCGCCACTTTTGGGTAGGTGCTGTTAGGTGCTGCCCTTCTTTTCTGTCGTGTTGTTGTCTGTCCATTTTACTCCTGTCTTGGTGCGTTGGCTTGGTGGCTCTTTTGCAAAACTTGGCTTTGGCCTTTGCCTGTGCGGTTTTGCAAATGTGCCACCAAATGCGTTGGCTAAATATTAATGAACTGTTGTTTGAATTTTACAACACATACTGTACAAGATAGTTTAAAATATCAAATGCGTAAACAATTCTTTCTGCTCATTCAGATGCTGATAATTTATTTTTTTAGTTTTCATTTTTTGTTCCATACTATCTAAATCTGAGCTGTGTTTTAATTCTACTCCAACTACCGCTGGGCCTTCTTCTCTATTATTTTTTTTGGTAAACTGGAAATAGGTAATATCATCATTTTCTCCTAAGACATCATTTACAAATTCTTTTAATGCTCCTGGTCGTTGTGGAAAGTTGATGATGAAATAATGCTTCAATCCTTCAAACATCAAGGATCGCTCTTTTATTTCTTCCATTCTTGTGATGTCATTGTTGCTTCCGCTAACAATGCACACCACATTTTTACCTTTGATTTGGTCTTTATACGAATCCAACGCTGCAATACTCAATGCACCGGCTGGTTCTACAACAATGGCTTCTTCGTTGTACAATTGCAAAATTGTGGTGCAAACTTTCCCTTCGGGGGCTAAAACGATATCATCTAAAGAGTTTTTACAGATTTCAAATGTTTTGTCGCCCACTCGTTTTACTGCCGCTCCATCTACAAATTTATCAATGTCCGTCAATGCAGTATTTTTACCGTTTTCCAACGATGTTTTCATAGAGGCTGCTCCTTGTGGTTCTACGCCGATAAGTTTAGTTTCTGGACTCAATTGTTTAAAAACCGAAACGACTCCTGCAGCCAAACCGCCACCACCAATTGGAAAGAATAAAAAATCAATCTTACATTTGCTGTCTTCCACAATTTCCAATCCTACAGTTCCTTGTCCGGAAATAACCAATTCATCATCAAACGGATGAACGAAAACCGCCTTATTCTTCTGGCTGAAAAGAAGGGCTTCGTTGTAGGCATCGTCAAAAGTATCACCTTTCAACACAACCTCTACATTTTCTTTTCCAAAGAGTTTTACCTGCTTTATTTTTTGTGCAGGCGTAGTAATAGGCATATAAATAACGGCTTTTATGTTCAGTTTTCTACACGCAAAAGCCACTCCCTGAGCGTGATTTCCGGCACTTGCACATACCACGCCTAGTTTTATATCATTTTCGGAAAGCGAACTTATTTTATGATACGCTCCACGCAATTTGTAGGATCGTACAGGTTGTAAATCTTCCCGTTTCAAATAAACCTGAGCAGCAAATCGCTCGCTCAGGTTTTCGTTTTTCACAAGAGGCGTATGCACAGCCACACCTTTCAGGTTTTCGGCTGCCTCTTGTATTTTTGCTAAATGTATCATTTGGTTTGAGGTCTTAATTTTCGAACTTGCATTCCAGTTTGCCACAACTCACTTTGTTGTATTTCTTTGAGTTCTGCGTTGAGTTTTTCTCTGTAATCTGGCTTGCTGTTGGCTTCGATAACGATGGCTGCTTCTTTACCTGAAAGCACGTCATCATACAGTTCATTAAAAACAGGAGTGGTAGCTTCTCTAAATTTACCTTTCCAATCCAATGCTCCTCGTTGTGCAGTGGTACTGCAATTGGCAAACATCCAATCCATTCCGTTTTCGGCTACCAAAGGCATTAAACTTTGGGTCAATTCTTCTACAGTTTCGTTGAAGGCTTCACTTGGCGAATGTCCTCGCTGACGAAGCACATTATATTGAGCCTCAAAAACACCTGCGATAGCTCCCATCAAAACGCCTCGTTCGCCAGTCAAATCGCTGTACACTTCTTTTTGAAATGTGGTTTCAAACAAATAGCCAGAACCGATAGCGATGCCTAATGCCAATGCTTTTTCTTCAGCTTTTCCGGTTGCATTTTGAAAAACGGCATAACTGGAATTTAAACCTTGCCCTTTTAAAAATAATGTTCTTAACGAAGTTCCCGAACCTTTGGGAGCCACCAAAAACACATCTACATCTTTAGGTGGCACGATACCTGTTTTTTCATGAAAAGTAACGCCAAAACCATGTGAAAAATACAGGGCTTTTCCTGTTGTCAAATTTTTTTTCATCGTTTCCCATGCTTGTATTTGCCCTGCATCTGATAATAAATTCATGAGTAAAGTGCCTTTTTCGCAAGCGGTTTCCACTTCGAAAAGGGTTTCATTTTCTACCCAACCATCAGCAAGTGCTTTGTCCCAACTCTTTGTCCCTTTTCGTTGTCCTACAATTACTTTTACGCCATTATCTTTCAAATTTAAGGCTTGTCCCGGACCTTGCACGCCGTATCCAATGACTGCAACAGTTTCGTTTTTTAATATTTCTCTTGCTTTCTCTAATGAAAACTCTTCTCGTGTTACGACATTTTCCATTACGCCGCCAAAATTTAATTGTGCCATTTTATATTGTATTATTTTTTTTAATTGATTTCTAATTCTTTTAAATAAGTACTTAATTCTTTCATTGGTTTGGTAACTGCCACTCGACCTGAGCGGGCAAATTCCAGAATGCCAAATGTTTTCAGTTTTTCAAACAAAACTTGTATTTCTTCTTTGTGCCCTGTTTTTTCAATGACGATAAAGTCGGGATCTACGGTGAGAACTTTGGCACTATTTTCTCTAACCACTTGCTCTACATTGTTGGATTTAAGTTCTGTTGTTTTGATTTTATATAACGCAATTTCCTGATGTACTACTTCATTATCTTCGTGTACAAAGGCTTTCAGAACATCAATTAATTTATCGATTTGCCCAACAACTTTATCTATTTGTTCTCTGTTTGTTCTCAAAACGATAGTGTAACGATGCACATTTTTAACCTCTGTTTCAGAAGCTGTGATGCTGTCAATATTCAAATGTCGTCTTGTAAATATGATGGTGATGCGGTTGAGCATTCCGATTGTATTTTCCGTAAATATGGATACGGTAAATGTTTTGTTCATTGTTTCCATTTTATCCGTTTTATAATTATTGTAATCTTATTTCAGCTACCGAAGCACCTGTTGGCATCATCGGGAATACATTGTCTTCTCTGGCCACTTTCACTTCCAACAGGTACGCATTTTCTGTGTTTAAAAGTTGGTCTAATGCGTTGTTCAACTCCTCCTGTCTTTCAACTTTTTGACCTTTGATATTGTAAGAGGCTGCTAATGCAACGAAATCAGGACTTTGTATGTCGGTAAACGAATATCTTTTTTCAAAGAACATTTGTTGCCATTGCCGCACCATTCCCAAGTAGCCATTGTTCAAAATAATGATTTTAACGCCAATGTTATTCTGCATCATGGTTCCCAATTCCTGCAAAGTCATTTGGAAACCACCATCGCCAATAATGGCCACGACTTGTTTTTCGGGATTAGCCATTTTCGCTCCAATTGCGGCCGGTAGCGCAAAGCCCATCGTTCCCAATCCACCAGAAGTAACATTGCTTTTGGTTTGGTTATACTGATAGAACTGTGCCGCCATCATTTGGTGTTGCCCCACATCGGTTACAACGATTGCATTGCCCTTAGTTTTTTGAGAAAGTAAATCAATCACCAAATCCATTCTCAGTTCATCTGAAAATTCCTTTTCTCTATTTTCTGAAAGTACCTGTAATTCCTTTTGCTTCGCTTGATGAAATTCATCCAACCAATTTTGATGAGTTTGTTTTTCTACCAAATCTGCTAAAACGGTTAGTGCTTCTTTGGCATCGGCTACAACAGGAGCATCGGCTTTTATGATTTTATTGATTTCGGCAGTGTCTATATCAACATGAACCACTTTTGCTTGTGTTGCATACCGGGAAACATCACCTGTAACACGGTCGTCAAAACGCATTCCCACGGCAAGCAACACATCGCACTCATTGGTTTTTACATTGGGTGCATAATTGCCATGCATGCCTACCATTCCAACAAATAAAGGGTGATGACTTGGAAAAGCTCCTAATCCCAAAAGCGTAGAAGCCACCGGAATACCCGTTTTTTCGGCAAAAGCCAATAATTCTTCTTCTGCATTGGAAAGCATAATTCCTTGTCCGACAATCATCAAAGGTTTTTTTGCCTCGTTCAGTAAATTTGCAGCAACTTGCACTTGTTCTTCATTCAATTTTGGCCTTGGCTGATAACTTCTGACAGAGTTACATTTCTGATAAGAAAACTCAATCGCTTCAAACTGAGCATCTTTGGTGATGTCCACGAGTACTGGACCAGGACGACCGGATGAGGCAATGTAAAATGCTTTCGCCAATGTTGTTGCTATGTCTTCTGCTTTAGTTACCTGAAAATTCCATTTGGTTACTGGCATCGAAATACCCATGACATCGGTTTCCTGAAAAGCATCAGTTCCCAAGAGATGAGAAGCCACCTGTCCGGTGATGCAAACCAAGGGCGTAGAATCAATCAGGGCATCGGCTAAACCTGTAATTAAATTGGTGGCTCCCGGACCCGAAGTAGCAAATACAACCCCTGTTTTTCCTGAAGTTCTAGCATATCCTTGAGCTGCATGTATAGCACCTTGCTCGTGTCTTGTCAAGATATGATTTACTTCTTCAAGATGATGAAACAAGGCATCATAAATTGGCATGATAGCACCGCCTGGATAACCAAATATCGTTTTTACACCTTCGGCTTTCAGGCTTTGTATCACCGCTTCTGCACCTGTTATTTTTAATTCCGTTGTTTTCATTTTTTAATTATTTATCGGTTACACACCCCAATGAAGCACTCGAAACGCATTGTGCATATTTGTACAAAACCCCTTTACTTGCTTTCAATGGAGGTTGTTTCCATTCTGCTTTTCGTTTTTCCAATTCCTGTTCAGATACTTTTAAATTGATCGTATTATTTTTTGTGTCAATCGCAATTAAATCTCCATCATTTACCAAGGCAATTGTTCCACCTACAAAAGCTTCCGGAGTGATGTGTCCTACCACAAAACCATGCGTTCCACCCGAAAATCTACCGTCGGTAATTAAAGCCACTGAATTTCCCAATCCTGCACCCATAATTGCTGAAGTTGGTTTGAGCATTTCAGGCATTCCCGGTCCGCCTCTTGGTCCGCAATAACGGATTACTACCACATTACCGGGTTTTACTTCTCCGTTTCTCACACCATCAATCACTGCATATTCATCGTCAAATACTTTGGCTGTTCCTTCAAAATAATCGCCCTCTTTGCCACTTATTTTAGCTACACTTCCCTCGGTAGCTAAATTTCCGTAGAGCATTTGCAGATGTCCATTTGCTTTCACTGGATTTTCCAATGGAAGAAATACTTTCTGACCTTCGGTTAAATCTTCCACAGCTTCCAAATTTTCAACAATTGTTTTTCCTGTAACAGTTAAACAATCTCTATGTAATAAATTGTGTTTCAATAAATATTTCATTACTGCTGGAACACCACCTGCTTCGTGCAAATCTTCCATGAGGTATTTTCCACTCGGTTTTAAATCTGCTAACACTGGAACACGGTTACTTACCTTTTGGAAATCATCCAAAGTCAATTCCAAATCCACCGAATGTGCCATAGCTATCAGGTGCATTACGGCATTGGTAGAGCCGCCCAAAACCGTTACCATGGTCATGGCATTTTCAAAGGCTTTTCGGGTCATGATGTCTTTGGGTTTAATGTCTTTTTCCAACAACACTTTGATGGCTTTTCCTGTATCAAAACATTCCATTTTTTTATTGCTGCTCAACGCAGGATTGGATGAACTGTAAGGTAAACTCATTCCCAAAGCTTCAATAGCCGAAGCCATCGTATTTGCTGTGTACATACCGCCACAAGCACCCGCGCCAGGACAAGCGTTTTTGATTATACCTTTGTAATCTTCATCGGAAATGGTGTTACTGAATTTTTTACCTAAAGCTTCAAAAGCTGAAACGATATTGAGCGATTCTCCTTTCCATTTTCCAGAATGGATCGTTCCGCCATAAACCATGATTGCAGGACGATTTAATCTTCCCATGGCGATGATAGAACCAGGCATATTTTTATCGCAACCTACTACCGCCAATACAGCATCGTACCATTGGGCACTCACCACCGTTTCTATGGAATCGGCGATCACATCTCTGGAAACCAAAGAAAAACGCATACCGTCAGTTCCGTTTGATATACCGTCACTCACACCAATGGTATTAAATATCAATCCTACTAAATCCTCTTGTTGCACACCAGCTTTTACTTCTTTAGCCAAATCGTTGAGGTGCATGTTGCAGGGATTTCCTTCGTAACCCATACTCACAATTCCCACTTGTGCTTTTTGCAAATCGTCTTCGGTTAAACCTATTCCATAAAGCATGGCTTGTGCTGCAGGTTGGGTTTCATCTTGTGTGATGGTTCTACTGTATTTGTTGAGTGTTTTCATTAGTTTAAATTAAGCTGTTTTAAAGGTTCTCGTACCAAAAGTGAATAAGCATCTTGAAGTTTTTTACCTAAGGAATCATTCCAGTTTTTTGGAAATTGATAAGTGTCCACCGATAATATACCCACTACCTCGGCAGCCGTTCCGCAGTAAAAGGCACTATCAGCTTGAAAAAGATCTTCTCTGGTAAATTTTCCTTGATGCAGTTCCAGACCTAATTGTTCGGCTAACTCCAAAACAGTGGCTCTGGTGATGCCCGGAAGGATGTTTCCTAATTGAGGCGTGAATAATTTTCCGTCTTTTTCAAAGAACAAATTCGCACCCGGACCTTCGGCTAAAAATCCATCGCTATCCAAAAGAAAGGCTTCGTCGAATCCATTGTCTTTTGCTTCGTTGGTTGCCAAAATCGAATTGACATAATGACCGCAGACTTTCGCTTCAATGTGGATGGATTTTGGATGTGGACGGCAATAGGAGGAAACCGTTAATCGTAGTAATTTTTCTCCCAAATACGCTCCCCAGTCCCAAGCGGCAATCATCACCGAAACGCTGGTAGGTTTTGACAAACTCATATTTTGTCCACAATACACCAATGGTCGGATGTAAGCATTTTTTAAATTGTTTTTTTCCAGTAACTCGTAAGTAGCTAGGACTAATTCTTGAACAGTGTAATCGAAAGGGATTTTTACCAATTCGCAGGATTTTTTCAAGCGTTCATAATGTTCTTCGGCTTTAAATACTTTAGTTCCATTTTTGGTTTCATAAGAACGAATACCTTCAAATGCACCGTAGCCATAATGAAGCGTTTGACTGTACAAATCGGTTGTAGATTCGTTAGCCTTTACAAATTTTCCGTCCAAAAAAAGGACTGTTTCGTTGTTTGAATACATATTTATTTTTTTTATTGAGTTGATAATTGATTTTTGGGAATAAAAAAAGCCTTTCCCGAAATGAGAAAGGCTTACAATTTGGCATAAAGCAGCATCTCTCACGGTGGCGAGCTAATAATAATGCTGATAATAATAGTGTTGTTATATGATTTCATTTTGTTCTTTTTAGTTTAATGTCAATAAAAAAAGCCTCCTGATTTCTCGGGAGGCTTTCAAATATATCTTTTAGATTATATCAAAATTATTCCTCCCCAATATGTGAAATCACACCCGCAATAATAATAGAAGAAATAATAATTGAATTGTACATTTTTTTCTGTTTTAACGGTACAAATGTAAGTATACTTTTTTTGATTTGCAAATTTTTTATACCTTTTTTTTGAAAGTCGTTAAAATTCTGAAGTCAGATATAGGTGTGGGTGAGGTTGGGCAAAATAAAATGTGCTGTTTTGTGTAGGCTTATGGTTGGGGAAACAGCTCTTTTAATTTTGCGAAGCGTTGGCATTTTGTCTGTCGGTTTGTTGTCGGTTGTGTCTTCTTTTAGGGTTGCACCTAACGGTTTGCGGCTTGGCGATAGTGGCGGTTTTAGAAGCACCAAACTGTCAGCCAAGCACTAAAGTTTATTAAAAGAACTACACTTTAACTTACCACTGCACCCGCCATTTCGCCAAACCGCTGTTGTGTGCTGTGCTTCTTTCTCTGTCAATAATTTGTAGTCCGATTTTGAAATAAATAAGTCGCCTTCAACTGTGTCAAGTTTTGTCGTAATTGCTTTAATTGCTTGTCTGATTGGTCAATACCAATCCATTGTCTGCCGTTGGTTTGTGCTGCTTTTAAAGTTGTCCCCGAACCTGCAAAACAGTCAAGAACTACACTGTTTTCATTTGATGATGTTTTAACAATGATGTCCAACAAGTCAGGATTTTTTTCTGTCGGGTAAACAGGGTATTGTGGGTCTTTAAATCTCCTAAAATGTCTTGCATACGTTTTCCTTCTTGCTCGTCTAAGTATATTTTTTTTCTCGGGTTTCCGTTGTCGCTCCACTCAATAAGTCCGTCATTGTCCCACTGTTCCAAAATTGTAACATCGCTTCTCCAATGTCTGCCTGGAGGTGGCAAAATTCCTTTAAATGCTTTTGATGTCTTACCGTTTTGAGTTTCTCCCGGAGCGTGTAATGGAATAGTTGTATAACGCCTGCCGTCTTTCTCTGTTTTTGGAAACAGTTTTAATTTATCTTCTTCGGTATATGGAGTTTTTGGTTCATTCCAAATTGTTGTCCGATTTGAATAAAACAAAATCAAATCTTTCATATTTCCGAAACCTTTGCGTGCAAAGTTTTTTGGATTACATTTAATTCTTGTGATGTCATTTCGGAAATTCTCAATTCCAAATATTTCGTCCATTACAATTTTTACGTAATGCCCAATCTTGTAATCAATATGGGTAAATTGAACCTTTGTCGGAAAGCAACATATTTAAAAGCACAAGTCGCTCTCACGAATAAACTCAATGAAATCAAAACCTTTCAAAGTGTCGGTGTAAGCAACCGTTCAGTTTGAACTATTGCTAATTGTGCTTGCTCTGCCGTCAGTAATTGTAAAAGTGTTGTTTGTCGCAAATGGTGGGTCAATGTATATGAGGTCAATTTTACCTGCAAGGTTGTGTTTGGTAATTAGCTGTTTTAAGGCAACTAAATTGTTTGCTTGAATAAGCAAATTGGGATTGTCGCTTGAATTAATTTGCACTAACTCAATTTCAGGAATACTGTCAAATATTTCCTTCTCTGTTTTTTTATTTGGATAATGTAACTGCATAGAATTTAGATTTGATAAAGAAATTCACGCAGCACCAAACTGCTCATAATATTATAGTCGCTAAAATTTGTTGTAATTTCGGTGTAGTATCTACTCTTATCCTTTAGCCAAGGAATACCATCAATTATTCCATTATGTTGCATTTTCAACAGGAGCTGTTAAAGTGGTAATTACATCGGTAAATGAGTTGTTCTGATTACCACCGATTGCAGTAATAAATTCCCGTTTCACTGAGAATGTATTTACCATATTAAATCTTGCGACAAAAATCTAACTTTGTCTTTGCCATAACCAAGATGTTCTTTAGCAAATCTGTTTAACTCAGTGTCGCCACCTTTCAGTATAGCATTGTCTGTGGAAGCTAAAATTCATTTGGTGAAATAGGAAGAATACTTAAAGATTTTTTGTCAATCCAATGTTT